>NZ_CDXDFU010000112.1:0-3045 GCF_978017985.1 Schwartzia sp. (in: firmicutes)
CTCTCAAAAATCTTTGTCATTTCTTTGAAGTAATACAGTGCTTTGGAAATTATACCTGCGTTACTCTCGTACAGCTCCGTTGCCTCATCCTGTATTTTTTCCACGCGTTCCTGCATTTCCTGCAGCTGCTGTACTTTTTCATTTACTTCGTGAATAATCTCCGCAGACTGGCGCAATGCATTTTCAACGTCGTGCAATTCATTTTGGGCTTTCTCATAGGTTGTAGTATTTTCCTTCTGCTCCTCCTGACGCTTCTTTTCCTTTCCGCTTACTTTATCCCAAACCTTATCTATCGCGGAAGCATTATCTGATTTCTTTTTTATTTCATCATTTCGTTTTTTCGCTCCGGCAGCTTCGGCTTCTAATTGCTTTTTGCGCTGCTCCAGTGCTTTCTTTTCAATCTCAAGATTCTCTTTTTCTCTACTGAGAGCTTCTTTTTTCTTCTTTATGTCTGCTTCCTGCTCACGCATTGACTGAATTTGCCGCAGTTGTTCGTTTTCGCTAATCTGCTGGCGGTCATTGAAATATCCGAACAGGAAAAAACTGCACACTACAGAAAAGAAAAACAATACGATAACCATCAAACATTTTTTCCACTGAGGCTTTTTGCTATCATCAGATGGTTTTTTATTGCCGGGTAAAGTCGTTTTCTGTTGAGGCAGTTCACGGAATGAGCTTTTCGGCTCCTGGACTGCAGGCATATACTGCGTTTTTTCGTCTGCCAGGGCAGAAATCTTTTCCGTATCAAATGTCGAATCTTTATTATTGTTCATCCGTCGTATTCTTTCCTTCCCGAACCGCCCCGTGTTCCTTCTGCATGGTCTCACACAGCCGGCGCAGAGACCACATTATATTGAACGGGGTAACAACAGCTTTATATTTAATCATAGGAACATTTTCGAGTTTCATGCCGGATAAAAATTTATCCAGTCGTTTGTCATTCAGCTGCGCGAAAATCAGCACCTCATCCGAAAAAGAAAAGGTATCTTCCCTATTTTCCTTTGCAGGCAGAAATCCTCTTCTGCCTAAAAGAAAACCTATCTTTTGATTCCAGTTTTCAAAAGGGACAATCTGATTTTCTATATTCATTTTGCGGCAGATAGATTTTATCTTATTTACAGCTTCATCATCCGTGAAATTGTATAATAAAACCTTTTCCTTTAACTGTGCCATGGTACGTCTAATCACCATCCCTAAATAAACATTATAGCGCATTAATTCAAGTTTTGCCAAAGGAAGACATCATTTGCCTGGTTATAGCATAAGAAAAGCCTTCCTGTTGCATAAATACACAATCCAGGAAGGCTTAGACCGTTCTTTATCAGCCAATTTTCTTAAGAAGCTCTCTTAATTTCTTTGTTCTCTCAAGGGTTTCCTTGCGTACATCCTCAGGGTCAACCGTGATTCTTGCGACTCCTGTATCCATAGCAGCCTTTGCAACAGCAGCAGCAACAGCCGGTGCAACATTCGGGTCAAAAGCACCCGGAATTACATAATCCTCACGAAGCTCTTCGTCAGGGATAAGGTTAGCAATGGCGTGAACAGCAGCCTGTTTCATTTCATCGTTGATTTTTCTTGCGCGGACATCAATTGCTCCACGGAAAAGTCCCGGGAATACGAGCACGTTGTTTACCTGGTTCGGGGCATCAGAGCGGCCCGTTCCGACTACACGCGCACCCGCTGCCTTTGCATCAGCATAGCTTGTCTCAGGATCCGGGTTTGCCATAGCAAGAACGATAGCGTCCTTGTTCATACTCTTGATAATATCAGCCGTAAACACGCCAGGCTGGGAAACACCGAGAATAACATCTGCGTCTTTAGCCATTTCTGCCAAAGAACCCTGTCTCTTCTCAAGGTTTGTCAGCTTCAGCAGCTCAGCCTGAACACGGTTGATTCTGCTCATATCCATGCCTTCGTACATTGCGCCCTTGGAGTTTATCATAGTGATGTGCTTTGCTCCGAGATTCAAAAGCAGGCGGACAATTGCAGTACCGGCAGCACCTGCGCCGTTTGCGACAATTTTAACATCGGCAATATCTTTTTTAACCAGACGAAGCGCGCCAAGAAGTGCTGCAGCGCAGGCAATCGCCGTACCGTGCTGGTCATCATGGAAAACAGGGATATCCATTTTTTCAATCAGAGCATCCTCAATGTCATAGCATTTCGGAGACTCGATATCCTCAAGGTTGATACCTGCAAAGTTCGGCTGCAGATAGCGGACTGTCTCGATAAACTTATCCTTATCCGAGGTATTAAGGCATACAGGGATAGCATCAACATCTGCAAAGACCTTGTATAAAACAGACTTTCCTTCCATAACAGGAATTCCGGCTTCAGGACCGATATTTCCGAGACCTAAAACGCGTGTACCGTCAGATACAACAGCAACCATATTGCCGCGGCACGTATATTCGAAGGAAAGATCTTTATCATCTTTAATCTTTCTGCACGGCTCTGCTACACCCGGTGTGTAAAGAACGCTCAAATCATGCGCATCCTCCAGTTTTGCTTTTGGGATTGTAGCCAATTTACCGTTATGCTCCTTATGGACCTTCAATGATTCTTCGTTTAAGTTCATTATAATTTCTCCTCCTAATATAATTAATAACAATTATAATGTCAGAACATTACATCATCTTTATATATACCACAGTATATAAAAAAAAGACTGTTGCTGTCAACAGTCTTCATGATTTCATAATGAAAGAATTACGTTTACCTGCTATTCAAAAGTTTTATAGAAAGTGTTATCAGATCAGGGTTTTCAAGGCTATTCTCCCAATGAATTTCACCTTTTTTTCCGGAATCGTTAATCAAATCATAAGCTTTAAGTTTCCTTTTCAGTTGTCTTGCAATTCCGGGAGCACCATCAAAAATCTTTACTTCACTGCCAAGTACCTCTTGAATCATGCCTTTTACAAAAGGATAATGTGTGCAGCCTAAAACTGCACAGTCAGCGTCCATTCCCCCGACACTCGTGATTTTTTCCTTCAGGTATTGTCTAAGGTTTTCGGAATGTGTTTCTCCACGCTCAACAAACTCTGC
>NZ_CDXDFU010000113.1:0-5628 GCF_978017985.1 Schwartzia sp. (in: firmicutes)
AAATAATTTTTCACCACGAAAAAACAGGAGCACGGCTCTTTCACCGGCTCCTGTCATGTTATTATTCTTCTACCTGAATCTGCTTGTCCTCATGTTCTTCGGTAATTTTTCTTTCCGTGTCCATGAGTCCCTTTGCCGCTCGAATCTGAAGGTCAACCTGCTCGTAAGAGGTTCCTCCAAGAGAGTTGCGTGTCTTTACGCAGGTTTCCGGAAGGATTGCATCTTTTATGTCCTCGTCAAACATTGGCGAAAGTGCTTTGAATTCGTCCATTGTAAGGTCAACGAGCCATTTATGATGCTCTATGCAGTAGTGAACTGCCTGTCCCGACACAGCGTGAGCCTGACGGAACGGCATTCCTTTTTTTGCAAGATAATCCGCAAGGTCCGTCGCATTGGAGAAGTCCTCGTAAACCGCACGTTTCATAACGTCACGGTTTACCTTCATGCCGCGCAGAATACGGGCATATACGGCAAGGCTGAATTTAACCGTATCAATGGCATCGAAGATTCCTTCTTTGTCTTCCTGCAGGTCTTTGTTGTATGCAAGGGGCAGTCCTTTGACCGTCGTGAGCATCGCCATGAGATGTCCGATAACACGTCCGGTTTTTCCGCGAACAAGCTCAGATACATCAGGATTCTTTTTCTGCGGCATCATTGACGAGCCCGTGCAGTGTGCGTCGTCGAGTTCTACAAAGGAGAACTCACGGGAACACCAGAGAATCGTTTCCTCGCTGAGACGCGAGAGATGCACCATAAGCATCGAAGCCGCTGAGAGGAATTCCATGATGTAGTCACGGTCGCTCACGGCATCGAGACTGTTCGTG
Source organism: Schwartzia sp. (in: firmicutes) (assembly GCF_978017985.1). Taxonomy (NCBI): domain Bacteria; kingdom Bacillati; phylum Bacillota; class Negativicutes; order Selenomonadales; family Selenomonadaceae; genus Schwartzia; species Schwartzia sp. (in: firmicutes). Next base: position 825 of record NZ_CDXDFU010000113.1, read on the forward strand.
TAGATATTCTCGAAATTCAGAAGCTCCGCTACAAAACGGCGGTCAATCGGGAATGTGGTTCCCGCAAGCGCGCCGGCCCCCAACGGCATGATATCTGCACGCTGATATACACCGTTGAAACGTGCGAAATCACGGCTGAACATGGAGAAATACGCCATGAGATGGTGTCCGAAAAGAATCGGCTGCGCCCTCTGCAGGTGCGTATAGCCCGGCATGATTACATCACTGTATTTTTCAGCAGTCTCAACGAGAGCTTTCTGCATATCAAGAATGAGCTTTTCAACTTCGACTGCTTCTCTACGGACGTACATGTGCGTATCGAGAGCGACCTGGTCATTTCTGCTGCGGGCAGTATGGAGACGTCCGCCTGCTTCGCCGATAGCATCCGTAAGGCGCTTCTCAATATTCATATGGATATCCTCAAAGGCAACATCAAATTCAAATTCGCCTTTTTCAATACGAGCGAGAATATCCTTTAATCCGCCAACGATTTTATCGCGGTCCTCCTCACTGATAATGCCGCATTTTGCCAGCATTGTCGCGTGAGCGATGGAGCCTGCGATATCCTCGTGATACATGCGTTTGTCAAAGCCGATGGAAGCCTGAAAATCATTTATCATTTCGTCGGTCGTTTTTGTGAAACGACCGCCCCACAGCTTCTCACTCATTTCAGGAGCCCCATTTTTTCCTGCATGATAGCGCGGACCTTCAGCGGGAGTCCAAAGAGGTTTACAAAGCCTGTGCCGTCAGCCTGATTGTAGACATCGTCCTCTTCGAAGGTTACGAAGTCATGGCTGTAGAGCGAGTAATCGGATTTTGCGCCTGCGGAGATGATGTTGCCCTTGTAGAGCTTCAGTTTTACCGTACCTGTAACCGTGCGCTGTGTGCTGTCAACGAATGCGTCAAGAGCCTCACGGAGCTGCGAGAACCACATACCGTTGTATACGAGCTCTGCGTACTGATTTGCAACGAGTTCCTTATAGTGGAGTGTCGTGCGGTCGAGACAGAGGTATTCCAGTTCACGGTGTGCATAGTAGAGGATAGCTCCGCCCGGATTCTCGTAAACGCCACGGGATTTCATACCGACAAGACGGTTCTCGCAAATATCTGTGATACCGATACCGTTCTTTGCGCCGATTTCATTCAGCGTAGTAAGGAGCTCCGTTGCATTCATCTTCTTACCGTTGACTGCAACAGGAATACCCTTCTCGAAGTCGATTTCGATAATTTCATCTTTGTCCGGTGCCTGCTCCGGAGTCTTTGTTACGAGGAACATTTCATCCTTCGGTGCATTCCACGGATCCTCAAGGTCAGAGCCCTCATGGCTGAGGTGCCAGATGTTGCGGTCCATGCTGTATGTTTTGTTAGCCGTTGCGATAGGAATGTTATGCTGTTTTGCGTATTCGATAGCTTCCTCACGGGAGCGGATTTTCCATTCTCTCCACGGAGTAATAATCTTCAGCTGAGGAGCGAGTGCTTTGACGGAAAGCTCGAAACGAACCTGGTCGTTTCCTTTGCCCGTAGCGCCGTGAGCAATAGCGTCACAGCCTTCCTTCTTGGCAATCTCAACAAGCTTCTTTGCAATTACCGGACGTGCAAAGGATGTGCCGAGGAGATATTTGCCCTCATAGACAGCGCCTGCCTTGAGTGTCGGCCATACATAGCCTGTGAGGAATTCTTCCGTAAGATCTGCAATGAAAACCTTGGATGCTCCGGATGCCAATGCTTTATCATGAACAACGGAGAGCTCGTCACCCTGTCCGATATCTGCACAGACAGCGATAACCTCGCAGCCGTCATAATTCTCTTTGAGCCACGGAATGATGCAGGACGTATCAAGACCGCCGGAATATGCAAGTGCTACCTTTGTTACTTTCTTTTCGTTTGCCATAATGTAATTCGCTCCTTATGATATGAAATACAATACTTATTTAATGTATACGTTTAATCGCCCATAGTCAAGGCTAATACAGCTTTTTGTGCATGTAAACGGTTCTCTGCTTCGTCGAAAATTACATTTGCGTTGTCCTCAAAGACATCAGCCGTAATTTCCTCTCCGCGGTGTGCCGGCAGACAGTGCATAACAACGGCACGCTTAGAAGCATTTTTCAAAAGCTCTTTGTTTATCTGATAGCCCGCGAGGTCTTTGAGACGTTTTTCGCGTTCCTCTTCCTCGCCCATGCTGACCCACACATCCGTATAAAGAACGTCTGCGTCCTTTGCGGCTTCGGCAACATCATGTGTAAGCACAATGCTCGAGCCTGTTGCCTTTGCGTCCTCTTTCGCGTTTTTGACAACGCCTGCATCAGGCTCATAGCCTGCCGGTGTAGCTGCCGCGAAATTCATGCCCATCTTGGCGCAGCCGTACATGAGCGAATTTGTCATGTTGTTGCCATCGCCGATATATGCCAGCTTCAAGCCCTTGAGGTTTTTGCCGAGATGTTCACGGATTGTGAGCATATCCGCCAGAACCTGGCATGGATGCAGCAGGTCTGTCAGCGCGTTGATGACAGGAACATCTGCCCATTTTGCAAATTCCACCAGTTTGTCATGGCCAAAGGTACGAATCATGATACCGTCCAGATAACGCGAAAGCACACGAGCCGTATCTTCTATAGGCTCTCCGCGGCCTATCTGCAGGTCGCGGTTCGACAGGAACAGTGCCTGCCCGCCCAGCTGATACATGCCTGTCTCAAAAGACACTCTTGTCCTCGTGGAAGATTTTTCAAAAATCATGCCCAGCGTTTTGCCCTCAAGCAAATGGTGCTGCACGCCGGCCTTCTGCATCGCTTTAAGCTCTGCCGCCAGTTCAAGAATTTCTTCCATCTCATCGACGGTAAGTTCATGGAGCGACAACAGGTCTTTCCCTTTTAATGTTGACATGTTGATTCCCCCAATCAAGCAAATTTCGGCAATACCTTTTCAAGCACCGTCATAAGCTCGTCTATCTGTTCCTTGGTTACGATAAGCGGCGGTACGAAACGCAGGACGTTTCCGACCGTGCAGTTGATGATAGCACCTTCCTCAAGGCACGCGTTCACGATATCTCTTCCGGGCTTCGTAAGCTCCATACCGAGAATAAGTCCTTTGCCGCGAACCTCTTTAACAAGTTCCGGATATTTTTTTGCAAGCGCTTCAAGCTTTTCTCTGAAGTACCCTCCGACTTCCTGAACATGCTTCAGGAAATCCGGATTTGAAATCTCATCAAGCACAACATTTGACGCCGCGCACGCAAGCGGATTGCCACCGAAGGTAGAACCGTGGTCGCCCGGTGCGAATGCCTTCGCAACCTTGTCAGAAGCAATAAATGCGCCGATTGGAACACCGCCGGCAAGACCTTTTGCGAGTGTCACGATATCAGGCATTACGCCGTACTGCTCATATGCGAAGAATGTTCCCGTTCTTCCCATTCCGCACTGAATCTCATCGAGTATGAGACATGCATCGTATTTGTCGCAGAGGGCGCGGACTTTTTTGTAGTAGTCATCAGGCGGTACATATACGCCGCCCTCGCCCTGAATCGTCTCAAGCATAACCGCGCAGGTCTTTTCGCTCATGAGCTTTTCAAGGGCATCTATATCGCCGAAATCTACGTAATCAAAGCCTTCAACCAGCGGACCGTAGCCCTCGTGGTAATGAGGCTGTCCCGTTGCGGTGAGCGTCGCGTAGGTTCTTCCGTGGAAGCTCATCTTCGCTGCGATAATCTGAATCTTTTCGGGGTTTTTATGCCACGCGTATTTACGTGCCAGCTTTATAGCACCCTCGTTTGCCTCAGCGCCGGAATTTCCGAAGAATACCTTGCCAAGTCCGCTGAGCTTTACGAGCTTTTCTGCGGCATCTGCCTGCGTCTGAGTGTAGTAAAGGTTAGAGCAGTGAATCATTTTCCCTGCCTGTTCGGAAACTGCCTTTACCAATGCAGGATGTGCATGACCAAGCACGTTTACTGCTATACCGCCAAGAAAATCAATGTATTTCTTATCGTGGGAGTCATAGACGTACATTCCGTCGCCGTGGTCCAGCACGATATCATAACGGGCAAAGACGGGAATATATGAGTTCCTGTCTTTCTCGTATATCTGTTCATCTGTTTCCTTCATATCTGTTCCCTCCGGATTATTTCACGATTTCGGTACCGATACCCTGCGAAGTGAAAAGCTCCAAAAGCAGGGAGTGCGGAAGCCGTCCGTCTATAATAGCGGTCTTATGTGCCCCTCCGTCCAGTGCCTTTAGGCAGGATTCGACCTTCGGTATCATACCGCCTGCGATAGTTCCATCCTCAATGTACTGTCGGGCTTCCTTCTCCGTAAGGGACGAAATAAACGAGCTCTTGTCCTCAAAATCCTTGTATATTCCCTCTACATCAGTCAAAAGCAGGAGTTTTTCAGCTTTCAGCGCGCCCGCAACCTCCGCGGCTACGTAGTCAGCGTTGATATTGTAGCTTGAACCATCCTCACCGACTCCCACAGGAGCGATTACAGGGATATAATCCTGCTTGATAAGGTCGTTTACCGTCTCTCCGCGAATCTTTTCTACCTCACCGACGAAGCCGATATCGACTTTTTCGATTTTGCCGTCCGTGTGAACCTCAGCCAGCTTCTTTTTCGCCTGAATGAGGGACGCGTCCTTGCCTGAAAGGCCAATGGCGCTGTTTCCGCTGCGGTTTAGGAGGTTTACGATTTCCGAATTTATCTTGCCGATGAGAACCATTTCAACGATTTCCATGGTTTCCTCATCAGTAACTCTGAGCCCGCTGACAAACTCGGATTTTTTGCCGACCTTTTTCAAAAAGCCTGTGATATCCGGC
>NZ_CDXDFU010000114.1:0-4645 GCF_978017985.1 Schwartzia sp. (in: firmicutes)
ATCGCGTACATGTCGCCGGAATTAAGGCTTTATCCCAGGCTTACCGCGCGTGAAAATCTTTCGTTTTTCCTTGGACTGCTGGGAGTTCCGATAGATGACAGGTTGTATGGTGATGTGCTGAACCGTGTCGGGATGCTGCCGGAGACTATAGAAAGAACGAAGGTAGGAGAATTTTCCACGGGTATGCGCCAGCGTCTTTTGTTTGGCTTGATGCTCGCATCGAATGCGGATATATGGCTTTTGGATGAACCGGGAGCAAATCTGGATGATGAAGGCCGTGCCATGATGCTTCGTGAGATGCGGCGCGGTGCGGAGGAGAAAAAACTTATACTGCTCGCGACGAATGACAGCCGGGAAAGGGGGGCGGCAGATGAAGCCATCGACCTTTCAGAGCATTAAACTGGTACTTCGAAAAGAAATTACGACCGGCTTGCGCTTTCGTGCTGCGTGGGCGGCAATGCTTATGTTTTCATTCACGTCGCTGGTATGCATTAGCTTTGCGCTTGCCGGAACAGCAGCGGAGCCAAAGCTTCTGGCAGCGCTTTTGTGGGTGCTTTTGTTCTTTTCTTCACTAGCGGGTTCTGACCGTGTGTTCTCTGATGAAGAAGCAGATGGAACGCTTATGGCGCTGCGCGTATATGCTCCTTCTCAGGCAGTGCTTTTCGGAAAGCTTCTTTACGAATTTTTTGTATTGACCGTTATCACCGTTTTCCTTTTGCCGCTTTTTATAGTCCTTCTGGGCGCGGAAACGAAGGAAATGCTGCTTCTTCTTTGTACGGTGGGAGCAGGGCTTTGGGGTATTTCGGCGGCGGGAACGCTGCTTTCTGCACTGATTGTCGGAGCAGGTGTTCGAAGCGGTCTGTTTTCCGTATTGATGCTCCCGGTGATTCTGCCGGTTTTTATTCCGGCAATTCGACTGACAGAGGCGGCGTTTGGCGGAACCGTGGTATCACTTAACTTTTTGGGAGGAATCCTTCTGTACGATATGATTCTGTCTGTGGGGGCATCAATTTTATTTGACTATATTTGGTATGCGGAATAGAAAATGGGGGGAGAGAAGTGCTGGGGCTTTGTATAGCAGTGCTGACTGTGGTCGTTCTGGGTGCAGTATGTTTTGCCGTGCCGCCGGCTGAGGGACTCGGTGAACTGGTGCGTATCGCTTTTTTGCATATTCCTGCGGCGTGGGTATCTGTCATTGCTTTTTTTATGAGTGCATGGTGGGCCGCGTCATATCTTCGCCAGGGTGACATACGCGATGATGCGCGTTCGTTTTCGTCTGCAAGTCTAGGATTTATTTGCACACTGCTGGCTGCGGTCAGCGGAGCCGTGTTTTCAAAGCTTACATGGGGAGCGTATTGGAATTGGGACCCGAGGCAGACGACGATTCTTGTGCTGCTTTTAATTTACGGGGCTTATCTTACACTACGGTCCGCAATGGAGGAACATGCCCGCAGAGCCAGGGTGTCGGCGGTATATTCACTGTTTTCATTTCTGACCGTGCCGTTTCTCGTGTTTATTGTTCCGCGACTTTATTTTTCACTGCATCCGACACCGGTCCTGAACGGCAGCGGCTCTGTAGATATGGAGCCGGTGATGCTTCTGACGTTATTTGCGGCAGTCGCGGATGCGACACTCATTTATGTCTGGCTGCTTTTGAAGAGTTCACATAAGGAGGAAAAGATATGAACAGGAAGGCTCTTTTGGCTGTCCTTTTACTGGCGTTCGTAGGATACGCCGGGTGGAGCTTCGTGAATTCTCTGAACCCGTACGTCGGCATTACGGCCGCGAAAAAAACATCGGGCAGCGTACAGGTTAAGGGGCTTTTGGATGATAGGGGAAGGATTCCTCACATGGAGGGCAATACCTTTGTGTTCTTCCTGAGGGACGAGGAAACAAATGAGACTATGATGGTACGGTATAAAGGCGCAAAGCCGGATCAGTTCGATCAGGCACATCATATTGTGGCGGTGGGGAAATATCATGCCGGCGCGTTTCATGCGGAAAAGCTGCTTATCAAGTGTCCGTCAAAATACGAGAAGCAGAAGGGAAAATAAAAATGGCAGGATTTGTCTTTTTGAGTGTTGTGCTTATCACATCTACAGGAGCTGTCCTGTGCTATGGAACAGAGCAGGAAAAATTAGGACGCTTGGGCAGGGTGCTGGTATATCTGGCCTTCTTTGCGGCACTTGCCGCGTCAGCCGTACTCATGGGCTTTTTGCTGACAGATCGTTTCGACATTGTCTATGCAGCATCCTATTCCTCGAAAAATCTTCCTTTGATGTATAAGATTTCAGCATTTTGGGCAGGACAGGAAGGATCGTTCCTTTTGTGGCTGCTCATACATGCGGCTGTGGGTGCATGGCTTGTCTGCAGCGGAAGAATGAAATCCGGTGGAGTGACGGTCTACCTTTTGCTCCAAATCCTTCTGACCGTACTGTGCATTGAAAAAAGTCCCTTCCGTCCTTTAGAGGAACCGGTGCTTGACGGGATTGGGCTTAACCCTTTGCTGCAGGACCCATGGATGGCAGTTCATCCGCCGATTATTTTTGCCGGATATGCGCTTCTTGCCGTGCCGTTTTCATACTGTTGCGGTGCTTTGCTTGAAAAGGACACGGGAACGGAATGGCTGAACTCTGTGCGGAGATGGGGGCTTTTTGCGTGGGCATTCCTGGGCGCCGGCATCTTTATCGGAGGCTATTGGGCGTATAAGGTTCTTGGATGGGGAGGTTATTGGGGCTGGGACCCGGTGGAAAATTCCTCGCTTGTACCGTGGCTTGCTGCAGGAGTCCTGCTTCATGTACTGTGTACGGCAAAAATCAGGCCGGCATGCCTTTCTATGGTTCATCTGTCTGCAATATTTACGTATGCGCTGGTGATTTACGGAACGTTTCTTACCAGAAGCGGTATTTTGGGCGATTTTTCAGTTCATTCTTTTAGCGGGACCGGAATAGGCCTCATGCTGGCGGCTGCGGACGGAATCGTACTGCTCGCCGGACTCATTCTGTTGATTGTGAGGGCGGGGCTTCTTCCGCAGGGAAAAATGTATACGGCGCATGGCAGCCGTGAGTTTTTTATGCTGCTCGGGTCGCTTTTGCTGGTATTTGCTTCAGTGATTGTCTTTATAGGAATGTCAATGCCCCTTTTGACGCAGCTCATAGGGAAGCCTGCAGCGGTCGATACAGATTTCTACGTGAGGACATTGATGCCTCTTGCCGTGGTTCTTGTGCCCGTTATGGGAATTGGAAGCCTGAAACGATGGGGTGAACAGCAGGATAAAGAAAAGCTTATTCTGCCTGCAGGATTATTTGTGCTGGGTATTATGGCTGCACTTTTCACCGGACTTCGCTCGCCGCTCCCGGTTCTGCTTGCCGGCGCTTCGCTTTTTGCTGCCGGGTGTGTTTTCCTTGCAAAGAAAAAACAAATGATGAGATGGGGCGGGTGCACTGCCCACCTTGGCGTGGCAATCGGGCTTTTCGCAATCGTGCTTTCCGGCAGCGGAAGCCGCCAGGTCTCACAGGAATTTGTCACAGGGATATCTCAGCAGCTTCTGGGACATGAAATTGCCTACGAAGGACAGCGATTTATGGAGGATGGTTCGGAAAAGCGTTATGTTTTTCGCGTGGACGGAACGGAATACTCCGCGTTAACAAAGCTGCACGCAAACGGTGAGGACGCGGCGCGTGAGCCTGCTATAGGGCACTTTGCCGCGGGCGATGTATATATAGCGCCATCACCTGCAAGCGCCGACCGCAGGGAAATGCTTTTGAAACATGGAAAAATTGCCATGGATGATACATATGCGTACCGTTTTGAATCCGCTGAATACGAAGAAAATAATGACGGTACAACGCTCGTGACGGCTGATGTAGAGATTACTGACGGAGAACGTGTAGAGCATGCAAAGCCCTGGATACGCGCAACAGCCGAAGGCGGTACGTCCAAGCCTGTTGACGTGTTTGGCGGAGCCGCACGCATCCGTTTGACAGGGGTATCTGCAGACGGCCGAATGATACGTATGGAGTGTCTGCCGTCTTTGGAGTCGGAACAGGCTATGCCTGTGACGGCATCGGTAAGTACAAAGCCTCTTATATGGCTTTTATGGCTTGGTACAGTGCTTGTTACAATGGGGTGTATAAAAGCAGCAAAAGAATAAAATCGGAAAGTCGGGGAAGAATGTTTCCCCGGCTTTTTGTTTATATGCAATTAAAAGCAATTGGTTTTGTTGTAAAAATTTTCTATAAAAAGGTTGCTAGTGCAACATACGGTTAATTTTTACAATGCTATAATGAAGACAAATGAAAGGAGGGGAGCGGAATTGGATTTCAAACAGTATGTTTCCGAGCATACGCTGAAGTGCCTGGCGGGTGGATTCGTCATAGGTGCTCTTGTTATGGGTGTCGGGTCCGTTATGGTATCGGCAACGGGCGGCCCGGCATTTTGCGGAAGCTGCCACGCAATGAAGGAGCCTGCTGCGAGCCATGCTATGGCAACGCATAAAGACAGGGACTGTGTTGAGTGCCATCTTCCCCATGATAATCCGGCCATCTATCTCATAGAAAAGGGAAGAACCGGAATGATTGACTCATATCATGAAGTCCTGCGTGAATACCCGGCGCATATTCAGCTCTCAAAGGGAGCGAAGGAG
>NZ_CDXDFU010000115.1:0-4155 GCF_978017985.1 Schwartzia sp. (in: firmicutes)
AGACATTTCTACGCAGGAGATAATTACAATGCAAAAGCTGATTACAGCAGCAAGACAATCGAATTTAACGGGCGTTACAGTTATGATTTGAGTTATGGAAAACAAGGCTGGCATCATAAGCCTTTTGCTTCCTTCCAGGCGGTACATTACCGTCAGGGAAGCTACAGCGAAAGCGGCGCGTACGAGTTCGGGCAGGTAGTTGACAGCGGAAGCAGCACCTATACGGCGGCTGCCATCGGCTGGGATTTTGCCCGTGACTTTGGCAAGGACGGGTATGTGGAGGTTGAGCTTGGTGTCTCCCGTACTCTTGGCGGCGCGAACCCCGCGTACGGGGCGCGGCTTGCAGGCGGCGGAGAGAAATTTATGATGCAGAGCCGTTCCATGGACAAGACGCGGGTTCTGCTTGGAATCTACGGCAGCCGTGCACTTAATGACCGCTGGCGTATCGGCGGAGAGCTCGGAATCGCGCAGGGCGCGCATGACAGGGATATCACCGCGAGTGTTACAATGCGGTGCACATGGTAACCAATATTGTCAGAGACAGGGGAAACAAACTCTGAGCATAAGGCATAAAAATGATTGTTATTAAAGGGAGGTAATTGCATGAGAAAATACCGTTATGCAGGTCTTTTAATCGCAGCATTTGTTTTGGCTATGGCTTTTGCCAGCGTCGCTATGGCAGGCTCCCGCGGCAGCCAGAATTTTACGCTGGAGAACGGCACGGGCCGTGTTATCACTGAGATTTATCTCAGCCCGACGAAAAAGAGCACATGGCTCTATCAGGACGAGCTCGGCAAGAACCAGGTTCTCTGGCCGGGACAGGAAATCTTCCTGGATTTCGACCCGATGGACAACGTTCAGTACTGGGATATCAAGGTTGTATATGAAAATGGAGACGAGGAATATTGGTACGGTCTTGACCTCTTCCGCATCTATCATGTAACAATCCGTCCGGGTACTATCGCAACTATCGACACCGTCTGATTCGGCAGAGAAATCGTCTTTCAGCCGCTCAAATTTCACTCCCCTGTTCATGAAAAAGCCCGCAGAAGAATTTCTCCTGCGGGCTTTATATTTGATAGTTTATTTTGCTGTCAGCATTTTTTCTTTTATGACCTTGTTGATGTCCTTGTTTATCTTTTGCATTGCTTCTAAAGCCACGGATTTGTTTCCTACGGTGCCGATCCATGTGCTGTCGTAATGCTGCTCGACAAATTTTCCGTTATAGAGATAGCGGTCGCCCTTCACGTCTATGACCTTAAAGGGAGCTGTTGCAATTATCTCGATGCCCTGGGTGAAGAAGCTGAATTTCTCCTTGCGCTGGAACGGTTCCAGCGAGAGGCAGATGATGTAATCAAAGCCCTCTCCGGCGACTGCGTCCATTATGTCACGGCGCTCTGCCATAGCAAGGTCTGTCATGCCGCTGTCCGCAAGCTTTTTGAGTACGGCGTCGCTTCTTGATACTGCAAAGTTTTTCGAAAGCGACTCATTGAGATTTTTCAAAATACAGTCGTCGAGGACATCATCATAGGTGGTCTTCGCATTGTTCACATAGACGATGGCAACACGGGGCATTTCCGCAGCCATGGCGGCAGATACCGCAGTCAGGACGAGCAGAAATGTTAAAAGCAAAATTCTTGTCATGGATAGTCGTTTCACGATGAAGTGCTCCTTTCGGGATAAAAGTATACTACTATAAGTATTTCGCCAAAACAGCCTTAGATTCCTGCATTAAGAAAAAATCATGGGTGTATGGAAGAGTGCTTTCCAGGCGGGTATGATATGGTATAATAGAAAGAACACTTTGAAAAAAGTGTTTTCAGAATCGAAAATCATAAAGAGGAGATTGATTCTTATGAAGGTTATATTGAAGCAGGACGTAAAGAAGCTCGGCAAGGCCGGGGATATCGTAGAAGTATCGGAAGGCTACGGCCGCAATTTCCTCCTGCCGCGCAAGGCAGCAGTTGAGGCAACGGCGCAGAACCTGAATCTGGCAAAGCAGAAGGCGGGCTCTGAGGCGCGCAAAAAGGCTATGGCTGCAGATGAGGCAAAGCTCATGGCAGCACAGCTTGCAAAGGTAGATGTTACAATCAAGGTCCGTGTGGGCGAGGGCGGCAAGCTCTTTGGCTCCGTAACGGGCAAGGACGTTTCAGAAGCATTGAAGAAAGACCACGACATTGACATCGAAAAACGTAAGATTTCCCTGAATAAAGAGGTCACGGCACCCGGGGAATACGAGGCGACAATCAAGGTTCACCCTGATGTGGCAACGAAGGTCAAGGTTAAAGTCGTCGCGGAGTAAGACATGGGAAACCTTTTCAAATTTTTTTCAAAGAAGGACGAGCCGGAGGAGCTGAAATTCCGCGAGAGTGACAATCCTCTGGACAGGGAGATAGACGCTCTCTACAATATGCTCGCCGACGTGATGGGCTCGGATAAGCTTGTCATAAAGGCCGGCAAAATGGACGCGCTGAAGTTCATGCGCTCGCCGCTCCACGGAGAACGTGTGCTGGCGCTCCAGCGAATTATCATGGAAAACCCGACCATCGAGCATATACCGACGGATTCGGAGATTCCGAAGCTGATTACCGTTCTTTCCGAGCATGTGGCTGACATGATGGCACGCCGCACCCTGGAGGACAAAATCGAAAAGAAAATATCCGAAAAGCTTGAGGAAAATCATCAGGAATATGTGAAGGATATCCGCATGCAGGTTCTTGATGAGGAAAAGGTGGCGACGGAGTCACCGCAGGCAGCGAAAAAACGCGAAAAGCTTGAAGCAATGGAAAAGGTGAGCCTCACCCAGTCCGTCATGGAGCTGCTCCGCCCGCAGTCCATGGACGAAATCGTGGGGCAGGAGCGAGCTGTTCATTCCCTTCTTGCGAAGCTGTCCTCCCCCTATCCGCAGCACCTGCTGCTTTACGGACCTCCGGGCGTGGGAAAGACCACGGCTGCGCGTCTTGTTCTGGAGGCGGCGAAAAAGGTGAAGGAAGCTCCCTTTGAAGAAACGGCTCCCTTCGTGGAAACTGACGGAGCTACACTCCGCTGGGACCCGCGCGACATGACGAACCCTCTTCTGGGCTCTGTTCACGACCCTATCTATCAGGGTGCGCGCAAGGATTTGGCGGACAACGGCATACCTGAGCCGAAGCTGGGACTTGTCAGCGACGCTCACGGCGGCGTTCTCTTCATAGATGAAATCGGCGAAATGGACCCTATGCTGCAGAACAAGCTGCTGAAGGTTCTTGAGGATAAGCGCGCGTTCTTTGAGTCCACATACTACGACCCTACGGACGAAAAAACGCCGCCTTACGTCAAAAAGCTGTTTGAGGACGGAGCTCCCGCGGATTTCGTGCTTATCGGCGCGACTACCCGCGAATCACGGGATATCAGCCCCGCGCTCCGTTCACGCTGCGCGGAGATTTACTTTGAACCGCTGACTCCTGCGCATATCGTAAAGATTGTGGAGGCGGCTGCGAAAAAGCTGTCTGCCGTTCTTGAGGAGGGCGCTTCGCAGCTTATCAGCGACTATACGGTTGAGGGCCGAAAGGCAATCAATATTCTTGCGGACGCCTACAGCTTTGCCATTGAACGCAGTCATGACCGTGCGGAGGGCGAAGCAGTCACAATAACGAAGGACGATATCTACGCTGTCGCGCAGGTCAGCCGTCTTTTCCAGTTCGTTACGAAAAAGGCATCTGACCGCACGGAGGTCGGCCATATATTCGGACTCGGTGTTTCGGGCTATATCGGCTCGGTTATCGAGATAGAGGCTGTTGCATTCCCTGCCCGTGAAGCAGGAAAGGGCAAAGTGCGCTTCAACGAAACCGCAGGAAGCATGGCGAAGGATTCCGTGTTCAACGCGGCATCGGTCATGCGCAGAATCACAGGCAAGGATCTGGCGGACTATGACGTTCATATCAATGTGGTGGGCGGCGGAAATATCGACGGCCCATCCGCAGGTACGGCAATCCTCGCTGCTATTATCAGCGCAGTGGAGAACCGCCCTATCCGTCAGGACGTGGCTGTGACCGGAGAGATTTCCCTGTACGGACGTGTACGCCCCGTTGGCGGCGTAAACGAAAAAGCCTACGGCGCAAAGCAGGCAGGAATCAAAACCCTCGTCATTCCGAAGGAAAACGGGAAGGATATCGC
>NZ_CDXDFU010000116.1:0-4537 GCF_978017985.1 Schwartzia sp. (in: firmicutes)
ACGGCTCTTTCGTGGTTCAATACCGCCGTTGACAAGGGCTGCCTTGCCGCGCGTTTCTTCATCGGACTGCTTTACGGCGGCGGCCGTGCTTTCCCGTCGGACTTCCAAAAGGCAATGGAAAATTTCCGTATTGTTGCGGAGGACAAAGAAAATCTCTACTGCGAGGATGCCGCCAACGCTTTAGGCGACCTTTATTCCGAGGGCGGCACCGACAGCACAGGCTTTACCGTCGAGCGCGACATCGACAAGGCCCGCGAATGGTATGAAAAGGCGGCGGAAAAGGACTACGGCCCCGCGCTCTACGCCCTCAGTCTCCTGTACCGCGAGGGCTGGGAGGGCACTGCCCCTGACCACGAAAAGACCGTTGAGCTCCTGCGCCGCGGCGCTGCGGCAGACTACGCTCCTGCCCAGTACGCCCTCGGTTGCCTTTATGAAGCAGGCTTCGATAATATCATAAAACCTGATGAAACGGTCTCCATCGAGTGGTACAAAAAAGCCGCGGAAAACGGCAATCCATCGGCGCAGTATGAAATGGGCCTTGTGTATTCCCGCGGAAAGGGAGTCCCCGAGGACGAGGAAAAAGCCGCGGAATGGTTCAAAAAAGCGGCACAGTACGGACACCCCAACGCCATGTGCGAGCTGGGGGAAATGGCGTATTTTGCCAAGGACCCGGATTTTGCGGAGGCGTTCCGCTGGTTTACGAACGCAGCCGACTCAGGCAGCAGTCTGGGAGTTACAATGCAGGGGCTCATGTATGATTTAGGCCAGCATGTACAGCAGGACTGCGGAAAAGCAAAGGAGCTTTACGAAAAGGGCGTTGCCGCGGGCAATCTCGAGGCACGGTTCTATCTGGCAAACATATACCGCTTCGGACGCGGAGTATCACAGGATTTCGACAAAGCACGGGCTCTCTACGAGGAAGTCCTTTCATCAGGCTACAAGGGCTATAACGCCCCCTACCTTTACTACCAGCTTGCAGAGCTCTGCAGGCGCGGCAAGGGCGGTCCGAAGGATACAAACCGCGCTGTCTCTCTTTACGAGCAGGCAGCGGACTTCGGCTATCCTGACGCCATGCAGGCGCTGGCAGACCTCTACAGAAGCGGCGACGGCATTCCCGAGGACGAAGAAAAAGCACAGGCCTGGGAACGCAAAGCCAACGAAAGGCTCTACGGTAACATGAAGGAAATCGCAGCCATGCAGAAACGCATGAAGGCCCTTTCCGAACGCTGACGGCATGAATAAACAGCCGTATTTCAGATGTCGGTATTTGCATTGCAACTAAAATAAAAGAAATGGAGTGATTCGAAATGAAGAAAAACAAACTTTGCGCCGTAGTGCTTGCGGCGGCATTAGGTCTCGGAGCCATGACAGGCGCACCTGTCTCGGAAGCGGCAACGCGGGCAGAGCTGGCGAAAATCTCAGTAAACCGCACGGGCAGTGATTTCAAATATTGGAACGAGAACGCGGCTTCATTTCGCGCACTCAAAGCATACGTCAACGACGTGACGGACCCTGCGGGCAAAAATTACATTCCCGTGGAGGACCGCATCGCGGTGTTTGACCTGGACGGCACTCTGCTCTGCGAAACAACCCCCTCGTACTTTGAGTGGATGTTTTATCTGGAGCGGGCGCTGAACGACAAAAACTACACCCCGGACCCTGACGACAGAGCCTATGCGGAAGAAGTAAAGAAGACAATGGACGAGGTCGGCATTCCAAATCCGAAGCCTGAAAGAAAGCGCAGCATGCCAAAGGATATGGACCTTCGCGAAGCCATCTCCCAGTCCTCTGTTTTCTCCGGCATAACACTTCCCGAATACGAGAAGCTGGTGAAAAAATTCATGCAGACTCCTGCAGAGGGCATGAAAAATCTCAAACGCGGCGAATCCTTCTATATGCCAATGGTAGAGGTGATCTCCTATCTGCGCGCGAACCGATTCAAGATTTTCATTGTGTCCGGCACAGACAGGCAGGCACTCCGCATTCTGACCGACGGCGTACTGCCCGTGGAAAAGGATAACATCATCGGCACGGATATCTTCACTCCGGCGTCCCATCAGAACGGTGCCGACGGACTGGAATATCTCTATACAAAGGACGACGAGCTTATTCGCGGCAACTTCGCCCTGAAGAACGTGAAAATGAACAAGGTAGCGAACATTATCCGCGAAATCGGACAGCAGCCTGTAATCGCCTTCGGCAACTCCTCAGGCGACTCCAGCATGTTCAACTACACCATCACAAACAACAAATACAAATCCCTGGCTTTCTCACTGCTCTGCGACGACCTTGAGCGCGAGCTTGGCTGCATGGAAAAGGCCGATAAAATGCGCGCTGACTGCGAAAAATACGGCTGGATTCCTATCTCCATGCGCGACGATTTCAAAACGATTTACGGCAATAATGTAACACGCGCGGACAAGTAAAATTTTATAGGCGAAGCAAAAAGGACAGCCGCATTTGCGGCTGTCCTTTTTACTGTCCAAAATATTATAATGCCTTACATTTATTCTGAAGGGGCTTTGCCCCTTCAAAAACATAGAGCCTTAGTAAATATTTTGCAAAAACAGGCTCATCAAAAAAGCTGCCGTTTTAGCAGAAATATAAAAGGTGCTGCCATTATTTCGGCAGCACCTTTACATTTACCCTTTAAATCTTCCATGACACGGCTTATCATCTGCCTCCTGAGGCAGTCTTTTGTGATAATCCTCTATGACCTTCGCAAGGGATATGGAGCGCATTTCATGCTCTGCAGCCTGCTGTATCGCATCGAAGGATTCCTGCAGAGCGAGCTGTATATGAACGCCCACTATGCACATCTCATTAACGTTCTCATCGAGGTGCAGGAGAGGCTTGTCTCCCTCCACCGCACGGTAAATATCGAAAAGAGAGATTTCCTCCGCGGGCCGTCCGAGACGCGGATTTGCCGCGCCACGCTCGCTGGCAAGAAGCCCTGCCTTTTTGAGCTGCATCATAAGCTGGCGCACGAAAGAAGCGTTTGTATGAATACTGCGCGCTATCTCCCCGCTTGTCAGCTTCGGAGGCATACACGCACGCAGGCGGTCATGCAAAAGCTCGATAAAAGCCAATATATGTACTGCATCACTGAGTTTTGACGAATATTTCACTTTCTTCCCACACTTTCATTTGTCCATTACATGTTATTTATATTTTACCATGTTTTTTTATCCTTGAGAAGAAGTTTCAGTACCTTATATTTTGCGACCATCAAATAACAGGCAGTGAGTATATTCGTCTCCCTATTTGTGACGCGAAGCCAGCCCTGTGAGAAACGCTGACAGAACAAGTTTTGCCTTTGGCAAAACTTGAACGAATGCGTTATAATAGCGATAAAGAGGACACGAATTAAATCAAAGCAAGGTGATTAAACCATGAAACACAACAAAGAAACACAGCCGACGCGTGTTGTCCTGACATCGCAAAACAGCGTTGCAATAAAGGAACTAATGTCAAAACTTTCTAAGCAGCTTATGAAAAAAAATGAAAATCTGTACAGAAGGCTTGCAAATAAATGAGTATAGAATATTCCGTCCAGCTCCTTTTGGCAGATATACTTCAATTTCATTCTGATTTAGAAGGCAGCGAAATTCCAGTAGGCGAAGGTGTCAGAGATATAGCTCTATTGGAAGCTGCAGTTAACGCACCTTTTCAAACCTTTGGAGCGAAGATTTATTCCCTGCTGTGTATGAAAAAGCTGCGCGGCTTTGCTATGGGATAGCAAATAATCACGCCTTCATTGACGGCAACAAACGCACTGCTGTTCATGCCATGGAAATGTTCCTTCTTCTCAACGAATCGTCTTTGGAATGTACAGAAGATGAAATGGAAGAAATCATATTAGGTGTTGCCGAAGGAAGTATATCCTACGAGGAATTGGCTCAGTGGATAAAAGAGCATATTTAAGACCGTAGATTTTAGACTATAATCTACGGTCTTTTAATTTCCATTTTATTAAATCCTACATAAATATCTTCTTGAGCAGGAAATATCCCTACCCCGGCGTTCTATATCCCAATAAAATTTTTCGGTATATTTTCCAACTCAAAAAGCAATAAAAAACAGCGAAAAAAATCATCATTTTTTTGCGTTTTTCTGTTCAAAAAAACGTGCTGTTTTTTTGATGTATTTTTTCATCAAAAATGCTGCTCATTTTTACATTAATTTTCACAGATAACATGAAATTGCCGCATGTCTGAAACCCATCTATATCGGCGTTTGCAGGATATTGCGGTTCATAAAATGTCATTGCGGCACGGTAAAAAAACACACTGTTTTTCAGCACTTTTTTACCTCATTTTTTTGCGTAAAAAAAGCGCTGTTTTTGGTGTGAAAAATTTCATTATTTTCATCTGTTTTTTTACGCGGATTTTTTCTCCTTTTTTGTGTGCTTTATCTGCAAATTTTTTGTGCTGTAACAGCCCGATTACGCCGGGCATCAATTCATCAGGCTTTGCGGGAAAAAACAGGGCTTCAGCGGAGGAGTCAGCGTGACATTTATGTTCTGATAAAATATGGA
>NZ_CDXDFU010000117.1:0-14829 GCF_978017985.1 Schwartzia sp. (in: firmicutes)
GACTTGAATACTATATAAATCGCAATACAGTGATCTTTACCCCTATAGGTTTGGACTTATTTGCAAATACATGGCGTCAGTTTAATTTTTTGCCTGTGATAAATTTTTGAATAAAATGACCTCACAAAGGAGATTGCATTTTATGATGCTGCGAAATCTTTATAATTCTTCCGAAGACATTCGTCTTACCTGTACGCGCCGTTCTGCTCTCGCAGGCTCCCGACTTGCAGCCGCCATTTTTCTCACAGCAGCACTTGGACTGCACACGGCCGCGGTTCTGTGTATTTCATTCGGTATTCCGCTTATTCCCGATAATCTTCCTTTTGCAAAGGAATTCCCTTACCTTGGCGCACTGCTTGCAGGTTTGCTCCTTGTACTCAATTTCGATCTTTACCTGTGCGGTTTTACAAAACTGTTCCGGCTGAAACCTGATACGGATACACTCATATCGGTAAGCACTCTTGCCGGCTTCGCGTACAGTTTATATATCCTTATGGCGCACCCCGCATCCGCACTGTCACTTTCGTTTTTCCCCGTCGTCGGTTTTACGCTTGCCCTCACGGATTTCGGTTATTACGCCGATGCCCGTGCTGCCCTTGAGCTGCTTCAGGCACAAAAACGCGTAAGAAAAAACGATGAAGAGGAACAGGAGAAAGCCGAAGAAGCTGACGAACCGGAAAACAAAAGCTCCGATCACGATGATATCGAAATTCACGACTCAGATAACTCCGGGCATACCCAAAAACATACTCATACCCCTGAAGAGGAAGATCAGCTTCCACCTTCCGCAGTTGCAGCTGCTGCGGCAACTGCTACGGGAACTGCTGCCGTCGCGTCAATGGTTCTGGCAGCGGCAGGTGCCGGGGCTCTCTATTTTCTCGGCTCACCATTATCTGACATTCTTGCCGTAGCCGCGGGAATTTTAATTATTGCCTGCCCCGCCGCTATAGGCCTGTGCCGTTCTCTTCCGAGATGGATTTCCGCCAGCACAATCCTTTCCGGCGGAATTCTCATTCAATCCCCGGATGCGCTTCGGGGTGCTTCGGAAATCAACACACTTGCAATCGGACGCAGTCTGCTTCTTGAACGCGAGGAACTTAAAATTACAGACGTTGTCGCAGAAGGACTCACTGATGCTACTTTCTTCTCCCTCGCCGCCACAGCAGAAGCAGATTCATTTCATCCTATCGCAGCGGCTATAAACGACCGTGCTATCCGTCTCCACTCCCGTATGCTGCGTGCATCGGCCCGTACCGAAACTCCCGGCTGCGGTGTCGAAGCTCTCACCGGCGGAGCCTCTCTCCGTGTTGGCCACAGAAGCTGGATTCAGCAGCAGGGCGTGCAGATAAGCGCCGAGCTTCTGACTAAAGCCGACCAGCTCGAAAGCAAAGGCAAAACTGTAGTATTTGTCAGCAGCAACCAGTTCGCAAAGGGACTTATTGCTTTTTCAAACGAACCTAAGCCCAAGGTCAGAGCTTTCATCAAAAAACTTTTGGAGGTAGGAGTTGAGCCTGTACTTATAACCACAGACAGCCAGCGCTCAGCCAAAGCAATCGCTCAGACACTCGGCATATCCGAATTCCGTGCCTCCTGCCATCGAAACGACCGCGCAAAAGAAATACAGATTCTTCAGGCGCAGGGAAAGACAGTTGCCCTTCTTGATACTCTCGAAAGTGCAAAGGATACCGCCGCGGCACAGGCTGATTACGTCATTGCTCCTCAGGGAACCTCTGAAGAAGCCGCAAAGGCCGCGCACATCATGCTGTCATCCGAGTGCCTCACTCCTCTGGCACCTCTCTTTACGCTGAGCCGCAGAGTTGAGAAGCTTACCCGTCAGAACTACATCTGGTGCGCTGTGGGGACAATCCTTGCCCTGCCTGTTGCTTCCGGTATATTGTACAGCTTCAACGGGCCTCTGTTATCTCCGCCCATTGCGCTTCTAGCTTCACTTCCGGGCTTCTTCGCAAGCCTTATCAACGCTATAAGACTTGCCTACGAATAATAATAACCCATTTGCTCTTTATTCCTGTTTAAGTATCTACGAATTATCATACATGTACAGGAGGCGGTTATTTTGCTGAAAAAACTTATTGCAGGAGTTGCAATGCTCTCTCTCATGAATGTGAGCGCCGAGGCTTGCACGGTAATGGTAGTCACCAAAGGTGCATCTGAAGACGGAAGCACGATAGTTTCCCATTCAAATGACGGACGCGGCGCAGAAATGAATCTTGTTTTTGTTCCCGCAAAGGACCATCCCAAAGGCAGCAAGCGTCCCGTATACCCCACAGCCGTAGCCCTTGACCAAATGCCTGAGTATAACGCATTTGACCAACCCAACCTTGTTGCGCCCGAACGCGGCGAAGGCTACGCTTACCCCGGCCGTCCACGGACAAAACCAATCGGCTACATTCCTGAGGTAGAGCACACCTTTGCTTATATGGATGCCGATTACGGAATCATAAACGAGCACGGTGTCATGTTTGGTGAGTGCACCGATATGTCCGAGCATTTACCGGAAGTCGCATACAAAGAAGGCGGCGGGATTTTCTATTCCTCTGAACTGAGCCGCGTGGCGCTTGAACGCTGCAAGACTGCCCGCGAAGCCATAACCTTAATGGGAAGTCTCATTGACGAATACGGACTATGGGGAACCGCCGAGACTCTTGCCGTCTGTGATAAAAACGAGGCGTGGGTCTTTGAAATGCAAATGTCCCCCACAGGCAAGGGCGGACTGTGGATTGCCGAAAGAATCCCCGACGGAGATTTTTTCATTGCCGCAAACCAACTCAGAATTCATGCTATCCGTGAAGGAGACCCTAACCAGATTTTCAACCCCCAGCTTCCTCAGATGATAAAAGACGCAGGCTGGGCCGAGTACGACGAGGACGGGAACCTCGACTGGATGAAATCCCTTCAGTCAAAGGAATTTCATCATCCGTATTACTCCAAGCGCCGTGTTTGGAGAGCCATGAGTATCGTTGCACCGTCAAAAAATCTCTCCCCGCGTGTCGAAAGCTGGGATTCAAAAGCTTATCCATTTTCAATTCGTCCCGACAAAAAGCTCGGCGTTGAGGATATCGCCCGACTTCACAGGGATTATTATCAGGGAACGGAATTTGACAAATCCAAGAGCCCGCTGTCAGGCATGTACGGAACACCTTACCATTATGAAGTAGAGATGGGCGAGCGTTCCATACTTTCATCCAAAACGAGCTATTCTCACATTACGCAGGCAAGCGATGCGCTTCCGTCTCCGGTGGTTTGGATGTCAATGGACACCCCATTTGAAAATCCCTTCGTCCCGTTCGCCGTTTCAAAGGTTCCTGATGAATATCATGCGCTCCGCGATACATATGACCCATCCAAAATGTTCTGGACTTCAAATCAGGTTATGGCGCTGAATCAGGGATATTTCGATATAATGTCTCCAATTGTGAAGGAAGCAGTTGAACAGTCAGAAAAAAATTCGCTTCAGCTCATTAATTCCTCCCTTGCGCTTTCCAAAGAAAGCTTCGCTGACAAACTGAAAGAAAACGCACTGAAAATCCACAAAGATTGGAAGCAGCTTTCCGTGAAGCTTCTCATGAATTTCAAAAGCAACGTAGGAATCAAATACGAGCATCAGCCGGTTCCTGATACTCCTACGGAGTACTGATTAATAGCACGTCATTGCATAAAAAAATCTTCCGATGAACTCGAACTTCATCGGAAGATTTTTGTTATACGATATTATTCACCGCACTTGGAAGTTACTTCAACCTCAACGTAATCCAAAGGCCCTGCAATCACAGCAGAAGGTTTTCTGATAGCCGTCGTAACCTGTGCCACATTCGGAAACGCATCAAGCAGAGTTTTGTTTATTCTTGTAGCAGCTGTCTGAAGAAGTGTGCAGCGGTTGTCATCAAAAGCCTGGCGGACCTTCGCATATACAATAGCACTGTCAACGCCGTCCTCAGCCTTATCAGTTTCCGCAGCACGGTTATCCTTGGTAATCAGCTCAACATCCAGGAAAAATTTCTGCCCCTGCTCACGTTCATACTCGTAAATTCCATGGAATCCGTAAAACATCATGTTTTTGATGCTGATCTTTGCCATGTCTAATCGCCCAACCTTTCTATAAATTTTTATCTATTTATATTTTATTCGCTTCTTTTTTCAAAAATCCTGCAAAAACTTTTCTTTAATAAAAAATCTTTCATCTTGCTCCTGTTTTTCTTTTCCTGTATCATACTTTGTGAAGCATGAAAATAAAACTACCGGGGCGATATGTTATGGGAGATATCTTTCTCGCTGTTCTTGTTCTTGCGATGATTGCCTATGCCTTTTGGGATGACATTTTCGCAAAACGCTGATGAAAAACGAAACAGGTCCGAGCCGTAAAAGGCAAGGACCTGTTTTATTTTACATTTATTTGAAGTCTACGAATTCATTGATGCGTGCTCCACCCTTCGTCATAGGCTCCACAAAGCTGCGGTGAATATTTAGCACAAGCACACGCGGGCCTTCTGCTTCAAGAGCACGGTCAAATGCCTCAGCAAATTCATCAGGTGTTGATACTGCTTCAGCAGGGATTCCGAAGCTCTCCGCGTATTTCACGTAATCCATATCATAGTCAAACTCACATGCCGTATACCGTTCATTATACATTACCTTCTGCAGCTGACGAATCATGCCTAGGCTTGTATTGTTCACAATAAGCGATATAACAGGCAGCTTGAAACGGGCTATTGTATAGTATTCACTGCCCGTCATTTTTATGCCGCCGTCTCCTGCAACGTGTATTACCCGTCGTTTATCTCCGAAAGCCAACTGCGCTCCTACGGCAGCAGGAAGACCGAAACCCATTGTTCCAAGTCCGCCGGAGGTTATCCAGGTACGCGGCTCCTCAATACGAAGGTGCAGAGCTGACCACATCTGATGCTGGCCTACATCGGTAGTAAAGGCGTACTCCTTTCCTGCCGTACGTCCCGCTACATGATGAAGAGCCCACGGAAGCGTCAGGCGGTTTACGCTGTAGTCGTATGCGTATTCATCACGCCAGCTTCCGATTTTCTCCCACCATGCATCAAGATTGGTCTGAGGTGAACGCTGCATCAAAAGCCCGAGGATTGTTTTCATATCCCCCGCAAGACCGATTGCGCTCGCAATATTCTTATCAATCTCGGCAGGATCGATATCTATATGGATAAATTTCGTATCGGTGGTGTATTTATCAATGTTTCCCGTCTGCCTGTCCGCAAATCTGCTGCCCACCGCAATGATAAGGTCAGCTTCGGCAATAGCGTTGTTGG
Organism: Schwartzia sp. (in: firmicutes); assembly: GCF_978017985.1. Taxonomy (NCBI): domain Bacteria; kingdom Bacillati; phylum Bacillota; class Negativicutes; order Selenomonadales; family Selenomonadaceae; genus Schwartzia; species Schwartzia sp. (in: firmicutes). Next base: position 5,292 of record NZ_CDXDFU010000117.1, read on the forward strand.
CTGCTTTTTTGCCGTGCATTCCTGCAAAACCCAAAAGCTGCGGATGAGAGCACGCGACAGCTCCTATGCCCATAAGCGTAGTGGCCACGGGGAAACGGAACTTTTCAACAAAATCCGTAAGCTCTTTTGAAGCGCCTGCGGATATTACACCGCCGCCCGCAATAACTATAGGCCGCTTCGCTTTCAACATTACCTCTTCCGCTTCTGCGGCACAGATAAGGAAATCCGCGTCAGGCCGCGACGGCTTTTTCTTCTCTTCATGCATAGGCGCATAATCTACATTGGCCAAAAGCACATTTCGCGGAATATCAATAAGCACCGGGCCCGGTCTGCCTTTTTTCGCAAGGGCAAATGCCTCACGCATGACATCAACAAGCAGCTTAGGGTCTTTCACCTTATAATTATGCTTCGTAATAGGCATAGTAACCCCTACGATATCCGTTTCCTGAAACGCGTCACGTCCAAGCAGAGTCGTATCTACCTGCCCGGTAATCGCAACCATAGGAACAGAGTCCATAAAAGCCGTTGCAATTCCCGTGACAAGATTAGTCGCTCCAGGTCCGGAAGTAGCCATGCAGACGCCAACCTTTCCGCTGGCGCGGGCATACCCGTCCGCCGCGTGAGCCGCGCTCTGCTCATGCGTTGTAAGGATATTGCGAATGCTCTTTTCGTCGTACAATGCATCGTAGAGAGGCAGAATCATTCCGCCGGGGTAGCCGAAAATCGTATCGACTCCCTGCTCCTTCAGGCATTCAACGACCGCCTGTGCTCCCTTCATACGCGCAGCCCTCCCATTCGTTTACTCGTCAGACACGTTCAACAATGACCTCTGTCATAAGGTCTGTGTTAGCCTTTTTGAATCCTTCCTTCCAAAGGTCCGGAGTACGGTAGCCATCTGTAAGCGCCTTATCGCACGCATCCTCGATAGCTTTTGCAGCTTCTTCCTCATGAAGCGAATAACGGAGCAGCATAGCCGCCGAAAGAATCGTTCCAATCGGATTTGCGATGCCCTGTCCGGCGATGTCCGGCGCAGAGCCGTGGATAGGCTCATAAAGGCTGGTGTATTCTCCAATGCTGGCACTCGGCATCATACCTATGGAACCGCCGAGAACTGCCGCCTCATCACTCAAAATATCACCAAAGAGATTGCCCGTACAGATGACATCGAACTGAGTCGGATGCAGAGCAAGCTGCATAGCACAGTTGTCCACATAAAGATTATCAAGCTCTATGCCGGGATATGCTTTGGAGACCTCTGCGACTGTGCGGCGCCAGAGTCTTGACGTTGCAAGCACATTGGACTTATCAACGGAGGTCACCTTGCCGCGGCGGACCTTTGCCGTTTCAAAAGCAAGCTTTGCGATACGCTCTACCTCAGGTACAGAATAGTTTTCAAGATCCCATGCGCGCTCATGTCCATCCTTCTGTTCGGATTCACAGCGTTCACCGAAATAAATGCCTCCTACGAGCTCACGGACAATTACGAGGTCAACCCCTTTGACTACCTCACGTTTCAGCGGTGAATATTCCACAAGCGTATCAGACACCTTGACCGGACGGAGATTAGCATAAAGGCCAAGGTTCTTGCGAAGTCCGAGAATAGCTTTCTCCGGGCGGAGATTCGGATCTACATTATCCCATTTATCTCCTCCGACAGCACCGAAAAGCACTCCGTCAGATGCCTTTGACGCGTCAATTGTTTCCTGTGGAAGCGGCGTACCGAATTTATCGTATGCCGTGCCGCCTGCATCATGATATTCATAGCTCAGCCCGAGACCGAATTTTGCATCTGCCTTTTTTAAGACTTCAACCGCAGAATCTGTAATTTCCTTGCCGATGCCATCACCGGGGATGACCACGATTTTCTTTGCCATAGGGATTCTCCTTTTGAACACAACGAAGCTGTGAAACTTGCTTTCCCTTTCACAGCTCCCCTGTCCTTATTTCTTCGATTTAATATAATTTATCAATCCGCCCGCGTTTGCTATATCCTGCACAAAACCAGGAAGCGGATGAGCCTTGAAGGTATCGCCCGTTGTAAGGTTCTCAATGAGCCCCTTCTCAGGGTCTACACGCAGCCTGTCATCCGCGTGAATCTTCTCAACATCATCGCCGATTTCAAGAAGCGGAAGTCCGATATTTATTCCGTTGCGGTAAAAAATACGTGCAAAGCTTGCCGCAATGATTACAGGAACACCGGAAGCCTTTATTGCAATCGGAGCATGCTCACGTGATGAACCGCAGCCGAAGTTTTTGCCGCCCACCATGATGTCTCCGTCCTGTACCTTTTCCGCGAAGGTTGTATCAATGTCCACCATGCAGTGAGAAGCAAGCTCCTTCGGGTCGAAGCTGTTGAGATAACGTGCCGGAATAATGACATCCGTATCAATATTGTCGCCGTAGCGCCATACTTTTCCTTCCAATGCCATACTCACTCAACCTCCTCTGGTGTCGCAATGCGTCCGAGAATAGCGCTCGCCGCAGCAACGTGCGGGCCCGCGAGATAAACTTCGCTGTCAACGTGTCCCATTCTGCCGCGGAAATTGCGGTTTGTGGTGGAAACACAGCGCTCACCTGCCGTCATGATGCCCATGTGTCCGCCCATGCAGGGTCCGCAGGTAGGCGTAGATACCGCCGCGCCGCTCTCGACAAATGTCTTCAAATAACCTGCTTCAAGAGCCTCCATATAGACCTGCTGGCTGCCCGGAATAACAATGCAGCGGACATCCTTATGAACCTTATGCCCCTTCATAATTCCTGCGGCAATCTCCAAATCCTCAAGACGTCCGTTTGTGCAGGAGCCGATAACAACCTGATGAATCTTGATATCCCCGATATCCTCTACGCGCTTCGTATTGCCCGGAAGATGTGGGAATGCGACAACAGGCTTGAGCTCGGAAAGATTAATCTCCACAGTGCGCGCGTATTTAGCGTCAGCATCGGGAGCAACAGGCTCATAATCCTTTACACGTCCCTCAACATATTCCTTCGTCTTTTCATCGAAGGGGAAAATACCATTCTTTCCGCCTGCCTCAATTGCCATATTCGCAATGGTAAAGCGGTCTGTCATGGAAAGCTCTGCAACGCCCGGGCCGCCAAACTCAAGCGACTGATAGAGAGCGCCGTCAACGCCTATCATTCCGATAAGCGTCAGGATAACGTCTTTTCCGTTGATATTTTTCGGTTTCTCGCCCGTAAGATTTACCTTTATAGTATGCGGAACCTTAAACCACGCCTCACCTGTTGCCAGTGCAACTGCAAGGTCTGTAGTTCCTACACCGGTAGCAAACCCGTTCACCGCACCATACGTACAGGTATGTGAATCAGCGCCGATTGTGAGCTTGCCCGGGCCTACAAGTCCCTTCTCCGGAAGGATTACATGCTCAATACCGGCATCATGGCCTACCTCAAAATAATTCACGATATTGTTCGCGTTTGCGAAATCACGTACAGCCTTTGTCAGACCTGCCGTTTTCATATCCTTGTTCGGTGTGAAATGGTCCGGAACAAGGGCAATCTTCGTGTTGTCAAAAACAGGACGTCCGATTTTTTCAAACTCTTTGATGGCAGGCGGTGCAGTAATATCGTTCGCCAGCACCATATCGAGCTTGCAGGTAATGAGCTGTCCCGGTTCGACTGAAGCAAGTCCCGCATGCTTTGCGAGAATCTTCTCCGTCATATTCATTCCCATAGCTTTTTCCTCCTCCGTGGTACTCTTGCACGAAAAGGACTGTCACATAAATGCAACAGCCCTTTTGTTCTACTCCTGTGACCTAATGTATAATCAGTCCTTGGAAAGATCGTCTGCGCCTTTGAGCCACGGCATCATGCTGCGGAGCTCTTTACCGACCTTCTCAATCGGATGCTCAGCATGGAGCTGACGCTGCATCATGAAGTTAGCGCGGCCGGCAGCTCTGTTCTCAAGCAGCCAGTTGCGTGCAAATGTGCCGTCCTGGATTTCCTTGAGGACCTTTTTCATCTCTTTCTTTGTCTCTTCCGTGATGATGCGCGGACCTACCATGTAATCGCCATATTCAGCTGTATCGGAAACGGACTGACGCATCTTCGTGAAGCCGCCCTCATAGCAGAGGTCGATGATAAGCTTCATTTCATGGAAGCATTCGAAGTATGCCATTTCAGGCGGATAGCCTGCTTCGACAAGAACCTCGAAGCCCGTCTGCATGAGCTGGCAGACACCGCCGCAAAGGACAGCCTGCTCGCCGAAGAGGTCTTCCTCAGTCTCATCGCGGAATGTCGTCTCAAGAACACCCGAGCGTGTGCCGCCGATGCCTTTTGCATAAGCAAGCGCAAGGTCGAAGCACTTGCCTGAAGCATCCTGATGTGCTGCGAATACGCACGGTACTCCGCTGCCCTCTGTGAAAGTACGGCGTACGAGGTGACCCGGGCCCTTCGGAGCGACCATGAATACATCAACGTTTTCCGGCGGAACAATCTGTTTGAAGTGGATATTGAAACCGTGAGCGAATGCGAGCGCGCTGCCCGGCTTGAGATTCGGAGCAATTTCATTCTTATATACATCAGCCTGCTTCTCGTCCGGAATCAGGATCATCGTGATGTCAGCCTTTTTGACAGCCTCAGCTACAGTCTTTACCTCAAGGCCGTGTGCCTCTGCAACCGGCTTTGATTTACTTCCCTCATAAAGACCGACAACAACATTTACTCCGCTGTCCTTAAGGTTAAGCGCATGAGCGTGACCCTGGCTGCCGTATCCCACGATGGCAACCGTTTTATCCTTTATAACGTCCCAGCTTGCGTCCTGATCATAATAAGTTTTTGCCATAGTAATCTCTCTCCTCACAATGTTCATAGATTGTATGCTCGCCGCGTTCCAGACCGATGAGGCCGGTCCTTATAACCTCGAGAACCCCGTACGGTGCAAGAAGCTGCAGAAAAGCCGTTACCTTCTCGTCATCACCGGTAATCTCAAAAATCAACGTTGTAGGCTGTACGTCAATGACACGCGCCCTGAAGAGCTCCGCCATTTTCAGTATATCCAGACGGCTTCTGTCGTCTGCCCTCACCTTGATCATCGTCATGCCGCGAAACACAGCCGCCCCGGCGTCCAGGCGCTGCACCGCGGTCACGTCCGGCAGCTTTTCAAGCTGCTTGATCATCTGGTCAACCAGAGCCTCATCGCCCTGCACGACCACCGTGATCCTTGAAAACTCAGGCGACTGCGTAACCCCGACAGACAGGCTGTCGATATTAAACTCACGCCTTGAGAACATGCTTGCAACCCGGACCAGCACACCGGGCTGATTCCGAACGAAAACGGATAATACATTCCGCATGACAAGTCCCTCCATCATCTGTAAGCAGCATATAGACCGGGGAATACCCACAGATAAACGAAAAGCCCCTGCTGCCGGAAAATCCGGCAGCAGGGGCGGAATGTCCGCGGTACCACCCTGCATTATACTCATGACCACATAGGTCCTCATTAACGCTGAGAAACGTTCACGCCTCCGAATTCTCATCGACGCAAAAGCTCCCGGGCGATGTCGGTCATCTCTTCCTACCGTCTCACACCCTCCGACGGCTCTCTGAATGGATCTTAAAATGACCTTGTCCCGTTCATTGCTGCTTTTTGTTTGGTTTCGCCCGCATTAGAAATGCGATCGGTTGTAAACATGTGCTTATTATGTCACCACCTGTATCATTTGTCAACACTTTTTAGCAAAAATTCGATTCATTTGTAACATTTTTGATTTCATTTTGGGATTTTGTCCTCGAATATGCGACATAAATCCTCATTGCTTTATTTTTATCCTTCTATGAAATACTTGTGTCTACTATTTACGCATTTACAATGCCATCTGTGACAGGAATGAAACCGACTTGAGACGCTTACCCAAAATCTCATCAAGTGTGCAGAGGAGCAGCGACTCCGCACCAATCAGCTCGTCCTTTTTCACATGAAACGAGGGCATATTATTAAAATCAAGAACAGAAATCTTCGCAAGGAACTCCCGTACATCAGAGGTGTACTTATGTGCAGGAACACCCTCTGCACATTCATTGCAAAGCGCGCCACCCTCTGCGGCATCAAAGAAAGCCTCTCCCTTTATTTCCTTTCCGCAGTGTGCACAAACCTCATATTTCGGACCGACCCCGGCCAGCTCCATCATCTGCCACCCTGCAATCAGGGCAACGATACGCGGATTGCGTACGCCGCACGCGTCAAAAACACCCAGAAGCCAGTCGTAAATCTTTTCCTGCGGTTCTCCTTCAGGCATCATTTCCAGTACCAGCTCGGCTATAAAAGCTCCATACGCCATAGCTTCAATGTCTGAAGAAAGCATCGGAAACCGCTTCTTCACCGCCGCCTGTCGGACCGTATCGACACGCTCCCCCTCATTGAGCGTTACATCAAGCACATGAAACATCTGCAGAGGACCTGAAAGGGCACTTTTCGGGCGGCGGCAGCCAAAAGCAGACGCACGCAGCTTTCCCTTCTGTCTCGAAAACAGCTGTATGATTTTATCAGCATCGCCCCAGTTCCTTGACCCGAGCACAATCGCCTCTGTCGTATACTGCGCCAAATCCATTCCTCCCTTTGTTACAAGTATAGCATAATCGGATAAAAAATAAGTGCAGCCGACGACCTTTACTTCATCAGCTGCACTTTATTTTCTGTCTTATTTCTCAAATCCGAGACTCTTTAACACCGACTCACGGTTTCTCCAGTCCCTGCTCACCTTTACCCAAAGGTCAAGATAAACCTTTGAGCCGAGAAGTGTTTCTATATCATGGCGCGCAAGACGTCCGATTTCCTTAAGCATAGCGCCCTTGCTTCCGATGATAATTCCCTTCTGCGAATCGCGCTCTACGTAGATAGTCGCACGAATATATACATCTCCCTTAGGACGCGTTTTCATCTCGTCAACATCTACCGCCACAGCATGAGGAACCTCATCTCTCGTAAGGCCCAGCACCTTTTCGCGGACCAGTTCTGCCGCAATCAGACGCTCAGGCTGGTCTGTCACCATATCCTCAGGATAATACTGCGGACCGTCAGGCAGATATTTTTTTGCTTCACCGAGAAGGTCGTCAAGATTTATCTTTTCCTTCGCGGAGATAGGAACAACACCCGCAAAATCGTACAGCCTGCTGTATGCGGCAATCGCAGGAAGCACCGCATCCTTCTCAAGAGTATCAATTTTATTGACTACAAGGATTACAGGCTGCTTTGTCTTTGTCAGGCGCTCAACAATAAATCTTTCTCCCGGCCCCGGATTTTCAGCGGCATCGACAACAAACAGAACCGCATCTACCTCCTGCAGTGTTCCTTCCACAGCGTTTTCCATGTACTCGCCAAGCTTTTTCATAGGCTTGTGAACACCCGGTGTATCCAAAAATACCACCTGTGCGTCAGGCTGTGTCAAAATGCACAGAATGCGGTTTCTCGTAGTCTGCGGCTTATCGGACATGATAGCTATCTTCTGCCCGATAAGACTGTTTATGAGTGTAGATTTTCCTACGTTCGGTCGTCCGATAACGGCAATAAACCCGGATTTATGCTTTGCTTCCAAATTTCTTCTCCTTATTCTCTGGGAATACCCAGTGCTTCCATAACAACGCGCTGCTCATTTTCCATTTCCAAACGCTCTTCCTCTTCCATGTGGTCATATCCCAGAAGATGAAGCATGCCGTGCACAGTAAGGAACGCCATCTCACGGCGCAGGCTGTGACCGTATTCTGCCGCCTGCTCCCTTGCACGCTCTACGGAAATAATAATATCGCCCAAAACGTGGACATCAGGACCGCCCTCCACCTCAGGCTCCTCGCTCTCGTCAAGCGCGAAGGAAATGACATCTGTCGGACGGTCTACCTTCCTGTACTCCCTGTTAAGCGTATGAATATACGCATTATCCGTCAAAGTTATGCTGACTTCCGCATCCGGCAAATCATAAAGCTCTCCGACCTTCTTTGCCGCTTCCTCAACAGTTGCCGCAATCTCCTCCGGAAAACTCAGCTCCTCCGGATAATTGCTCATTATTACGTTCATGCCTTACTCCTTTTCATCCCGCGCACGCTTTGAAGCCTTCTTTGCTTCGTATCTGTCGTAGGCCGCAACTATACGCGATACAACCTCATGGCGTATTATATCCGTTCCATCAAAGACAGATATCGCCACATCCCGAACCTCGGAAAGTGCCTCAACCGCCTCGCGAAGTCCGCTGGCTGTCCCGTACGGCAGGTCAATCTGGCTCATATCTCCCGTGACGACCATCTTCGAACCTATACCGAGACGAGTCAAAAACATTTTCATCTGCTTTGCAGTAGTATTCTGCGCTTCATCAAGAATGATGAAAGCATCCTCAAGAGTACGTCCGCGCATATAAGCAAGGGGCGCTATCTCTATAGTTCCCTTGGCAACTAGGCGCTGATATGTTTCTACTCCGAATATATCCTCAAGCGAATCATATAAAGGACGAAGATACGGATCAACCTTCTCCTGCATATCACCCGGCAGAAAGCCAAGTCTCTCTCCTGCCTCTACCGCAGGACGTGTCAATATTATACGGCTGACCTGCTTGTTTCTTAGTGCTGCCACAGCCATGACTACAGCAAGATATGTCTTGCCCGTACCTGCAGGCCCCACGCCGAAGGTTACCGCATGATGGCGTATTGCATCAAGATATTTCTGCTGTCCTACAGTCTTCGGGCGTACAACACGTCCCTTTGCAGTAACAAGCACAGTCTCACGCATCATTGCGCGAAGGGCTTCCCCCTGACCTTCCTTTGCAAGCCCGATACTGTAGCGCACCTCATGCATCGTCACAGGCGAACCCTGACGATACAGATTCTGCAGCTCTCCCATAACCAGTGCCGCCGCGCGAACCTCGTCCTCATCACCGCGAATATTAAGCTCGTTTCCCCGGCTTACGAAACGGCACGCGAAGGCTTCCATGAGAACGTGCAGAAACTCATCATGACCGCCAAGAAGCGCGTACGCCTCCTGCTGATTATCAAACGCCACCGTGGCCTCAAAAAAATTCTGCAAAAAAGACCGTCCTCCCCACTATTCCGAAAAAATACTTCTCTAAATTTTACAGCACACGCGAAACAACGTCAACTTTCATACGATTAGCTCAGCCTTCGTGTGAATGTTCTTCGAAATCCTTCTGAATCCATCTGTCCAAAAATTCCATCTGCCCATCAGTATGAAACCAATGCTCGCCATTTTCCATTACAGTAACAGATGCCCCGATATTCTCCGCAAATGTCCGAATCGTATCAATGGATTGCAGCTCATCCTTTGAACCATACAGTATAGCCGTCGGCGTCACCCATGACAAAGGATTACTCCTAACCCATGAAAGATACTCCCACGACAGCCTTTCACCAAAGCTTGTCTCTATAGTTCCCTTTTCCATCAATTCGGCCTCGGAAACGCTGCACCACTTCATCATATCGGCAATAAGACGTTCCATATTAACGATAGGAGAAATAAAATAAGCCTTTTCCATTCGCTTATCGCCTAACGCACACATGGTAAAAAAAGCCCCGATGC
>NZ_CDXDFU010000118.1:0-7885 GCF_978017985.1 Schwartzia sp. (in: firmicutes)
GGGAGGTGTTCTTGTGGGAAGTGTCGAGCTTTTTGAAAGGGATAGTCAAAGCCGATGGAGAAAGGCGGTTTTTCTTTCGGTTTTGCTTCACGCAGGAGCATTTGCCGTATTTAACTATTTTGCACCTGTTATGCAGCCTCAAGAGAGTCAGCCCCTGATGGTGGAGCTGGAAGGGCTGCCGCAGGAGAGCTTTCCTGAAAGCGGAGGAAATGGTATAGGTTCAGGCGGTACAGGGATTGCTTATGGTGATGGTGCCTTATATGGCGGAGACGGGCAGATTTATTCTGCGGAGACTGCAGAGGCCGGTGAAGGTGATGATATTTTGACTGAAGCAGCTGCTGCTGTGCCTGTGGAAAATAGCAGCGGTGCAGTTTCGGGTACTGCAGGAAGCAAAGAAGCGGCTGAGAAGGAGATAGCGAGGAAGGAGGAAGCTGGCGGCGGAAGCTTTGATCCTTATTCGATATTGATAAACTCCGGAAGCGGCGGGCCATCTCTTGGCAGGAGTGCAAAGCTTCTTCATGCTGAGTATCCTGCGGCAGGAACGGCGACCTATAAAGGCCGTGTGAATATCTCCGCCTGTATAGGGACGGACGGGAAAATACGTTATGCGGAGGTCGTCCATTCGTCGGGAAGTAAACTCGTGGATGCGATTGCAATGAGCTGCGCAAAGAAATGGATTTACCGTCCCGCAACGGACAAAAACGGAACGCCTATAGAGTGCAATGCGCTCATAAGCATTCCGTTCCGTGAAAAGAAGGAAAAATAAAAGCAGTGCATATCGCGAATGTGCGGTATACACTGCTTTTTTATGTCGTTATTTTACTTTGCTTTCTTCGTAATCCTTCAGTGCGTCGAGTGCTTCTCCCGCAAGAGGATAAAGCATGAATATGTTGAAGATGGTCATGAGTCCGACACCCACATCGCCGAGGTCCCATACGAAGGTGTAAGCGGCAAGTCCGCCGATAAAGAGCATTGTGAGGGCAATGACCTTATATACCGTCTGCCATACCCAGTAATCTCCGAAGATGTACGCCACATTCGAGCGGGCGTAGAATAGGATTCCGATGAATGTGGAGAAGCAGAACAGGAAAAGAATCATGGCAATGAAAAATGTTCCAAAGCCGCCGAGGTGATAGTTTACAGCAGCCTGCAAAAGATCCATGCCAACCTTGCCGTCCGTAACGCTGCGCGGCGCGAGGAGCAGTATGAAAGCAGTGCAGCTGCAGATAACTATTGTGTCTATAAAGACGCCGAGGGACTGGACAAGTCCCATCTGAGCAGGGTGCTTTACGCGGACAGTTGCGGCGGCGCATGGAGCGGAGCCGCTGCCTGCTTCGTTTGAGAAAAGGCCGCGCTTTACACCTGTCATGAGTACGGCGCCGAAGCCGCCTGCCGCGACCTGCTGAAAGCCGAATGCTTCAGCGAAGATGCGGGCCAGAACATCAGGAATCGCCGTGATGTTTATGATGATAAGAGCCACGGTTATTCCAAAGTAGCAGATTGCCATGAACGGTACGAGAATATCAAGCACCGGTACTGTGAGGTTCTTTCGCAGTACTATTATTGCGGAAAAGAGAACAAGAACAACGGTCGTATAAATAGGCTGAATCCCGAAAGCGTTCGAGAATGCCGAAGTTACCGAGTTGCTTATGACCTGGCTGATGCCGCACCAGCATATGAGGCCTGACAGGGCAAAAAGAAAAGCGATAACGGAATAGCGCATGGGCTTTCCGTTTCTTTTTTCAAAATAATCGTGAATGTAGTATGCAGGGCCGCCGCGGAATCCGCCGTAAAGAGGGTCTCTTGTCTGGTGGAGCTGTGCGAGGGTTGCTTCTATAAAAGCGGTGGAGGAGCCTAAGAGCGCGGATATCCACATCCAGAACACTGCTCCGGCACCTCCTGCGGAAACTGCGGCAACAACACCCACAAGATTTCCCATTCCCACGCGTGTGGCGGTGGAAATCATCAGGGACTGAAAAGATGAAAGTCCGTCGCGGTGATGTGTCTGTTTGGCTACTGTCTCGACTTCGTCACGGAAAAGGCGGACAGGGAGCACTCTTGTCCGTATTGTGAAGTAAATTCCCGTGGGGATTAACAGAATGACTAAAAGTGAAAGCCCGAGTGTGCCTCCGCCCGGCAGAGGTATTGAAAATAGGTCGCCCCAGAGTAAAGCGCAGGCTGATTCGATTAGGTTGATAATGCTCTGGATCATATAACATGTCTCCTTGACGAAAAAAATAACTCGGCTGAACAGCCTCGTTGAAAGCAAAATAGAGAGTGTCCGTCCGAGACAGACACTCTCTATATTTTACGGGGAAAGTGTTATTTTGTAAATATTAGGAGAAGATTATTTGTTGCTTTCGCGGCGGAATGCATCTACCTGTTTCAGTGCGGAACCGTCTGCAACGAGCTTTTCTGCAAGCTCGACACCTTCCTTGACGGAAGCGGCTTTTCCACCGACATAGAGGGCCATTCCTGCGTTCATCATGACGATATCGTATTTCGGGCTCTTTTTGCCGTTCAGGATGTCCAGGGTATCTTTGGCATTTTCCTCAGGGGTTCCGCCGACGATATCATCTTTCGCAGCGCGTTTGAATCCGAAGTCCTCAGGCTGGATTACATAGTTTTTGTATTCTGCGGAGTCTGCACCGTTTGGAGCGTGGAACTCGCATACTGTTGTGGGGGCGCTGATGGAGATTTCGTCCAGTTTGTCCTGTCCGTAAATAACAACGCCGTGTTTTACGCCTAGTCCGACGAGAACCTTCGCAAGCGGCTGAACAAGATATTCATCGTAAACACCCAGTACCATGCGTGTCGGGTGTGCAGGGTTCGTGATAGGTCCGAGGATATTGAATACTGTGCGGATACCAAGCTCCTTGCGGATAGGTCCGACGTATTTCATGGAAGCATGGTATTTCTGAGCGAACATGAAGCAGAGGCCGATTTCTTTAAGCTCGCGGACACAGGTTTCGGGCGGCTGGTCGAGATTTACTCCCAGAGCCTCAAGGCAGTCTGCTGCGCCGCTCTTGGAGGATGCGGCACGGTTGCCGTGTTTTGCGACTTTTACTCCACCCGCGGAAATGATGAAAGCGGCAGTAGTAGAGATGTTGATGCTGCCTGCATGGTCGCCGCCTGTACCGACGATTTCAAGAACGTCCATGTCGTGTACGACCTGCTTTGCATGGTCGCGCATAGCGGCAGCGGACCCTGCAATCTCAGGTATTGTCTCTGCTTTTGTACTCTTGGTGGAGAGTGCTGCGAGGTATGCTGCGTTCTGTACGGCGGTGGTCTCACCGTCCATGATTTCTGTCATTACCTGGTAGGCTTCATCGTATGTCAAATCCTCTTTACATACGATTTTCTTGATTGCCTCGGCTATCATTGATATCACTCCTTGGAAAAATAAAAATTTTGCCTGAACTGTAACATTGCAATTATACCACAAAAACATCTGTGTTTTATTAAACGACAATAATTTGACAAAAAATTTTTTTGATGGTAATTTGTAGGTGTTGCAGGGGAGCCGCGAAGGCGGCTGAGAAGGAATACCTGACTCTTTGAACCTGATCAAGTTTAGACTTGCGTAGGGAGCAACAGAGAAAGGGAGTATTGCCGGCTGCGTGCCGGCTTTTTTGTTTGGAGGAATCGTTATGAAAAAAGAAGAGCTTCAGAAAGCTGTGCGGGAAGCCGTGAACGCCGTTCGCGCGAAAAATCCCATGGCACCGTCGATTACGAACACGGTTACCATCAATCTGGTAGCAAACGCGCAGCTTGCTGTGGGCGGCTCGGCGGCTATGGTTTACATGCCTGATGAGGGCGAGGCAATGGCGAAATTGGGCGGTGCCGTGTATATAAACATGGGAACTCAGATGCCTATCTATGCAGAGACTCTCATACGTACGGCACGGGCGCTTTGTGAGGAAGGAAAGACATGGGTGGTTGATCCCGTGGGAATCGGGGTTGGCGGACTTCGCATGAGCGTTTTGAAATCCTTTAGGGAGTTCAAGCCCGGTGTTGTACGCGGAAATGCCTCTGAAATCATTGCGCTTGCAAATCTCTGGGGACTTGAAAGCAGTGTAAGAAATGACGGGGTTCGGGGTGTGGATTCTACGGATAGCGTTGATACCGCACGCACGGCGGCAATATCTATAGCACGGTTCACAGGCGGTGCTGTTGCCGTTTCGGGAGCTGAGGATTTGGTGACTGACGGTACGGTTGTCGTGCGTGCAAAGGGCGGCTCGAAATTCCTGCCTATGATTACGGGGGCAGGCTGCTCACTGGGCGGCGTTGTTGCGGTCTATGCCTGCTGCGCTTCGCCTTTTGCGGCTGCGCTCACAGGAACGCTTATATATAATCTTGCAGGAACGCGCGCGGAGAAAAAATCCGAAGGGCCTGCAAGCTTTCAGGTTAATTTCCTTGACGAGCTTTATAAAGCAAAAGCAGAAGAGATTGCTGAACAGGATTTTTACATTGAGGAGGCATAAATCATGAATACTTTGATTGCAGTGGCGATTGCGCCATGCGGAACAGGAGAAGAGCTTTCCAAAGAGGTGGCTGAGGTCATCAGAGTGATTCGTAAATCCGGACTCCCGAATCGTACAAATTCGATGTTCACTGAAATAGAGGGTGAATGGGACGACGTCATGCGTGTTGTAAAGGACGCCACAATGGTGCTGGCGGAAAAGGGAATCCGCACAGAGGTGGTGCTGAAGGCGGATATCCGGCCGGGCTATACTGATATGATGCACGGGAAAACGAAAAAGGTAGAGGATATTCTGGCAAAGGGGACAGAAAAATGAGTATAAGGGAAAATCTGGATATATCCTCGTATCTTGTGGTAGGGCCTGAGAATACACTTGGACGTCCCGTGCGTGATATAGTGCATGCAGCGGTGGAGTCGGGATTTACCTGCGTACAGATACGTTCAAAGGTTGCGTCAGCCAGAGAAATGATAGAGCTTACAGGGGAAGCCGCAGATGTGATTGCAAAAGCAGGGAAATCCGAAACAGTGGCGCTTCTTGTTGATGACCGTCTTGATGTGGTGCTGGCAGCACGTAAACTTGGTATAAAGGTGGACGGCGTGCATGTTGGACAGTCGGATATACCTCCTGAAATATGCCGCGAATATCTTGGCGAAGATGCAATAGTCGGACTCTCCGCACGGTCAAATGAACTTTTGGATTACGTTGCCAATGCTGATGTTTCTCCCATTGATTATTTCGGTGCAGGACCGCTTCATGATACCGAAACAAAAAAGGACCTCACGCGCGGCGAGGATGGAAACATTATTCTCCGCACCTTTGACGAACTTAAAAAGCTGGCTGAGACATCACCTGTGCCGGTGGTCGTTGGAGGCGGAGTTAAAGCAAAAGACCTGCCTGCACTGAGGGACACAGGAGTTGCCGGTTTCTTTGTCGTGTCGGCGGTAGCAGGAGCGGAGGATCCAAGGGCTGCGGCTGAGGAACTCAGAAGTATTTGGGTGCGGTGAAATCATTGAAATGCCTCTGCCTTTGCGGAGGCGTTTTTAATTGGCATTTTATTGAGGTGTTTTTGCGGGTTTGATATAATTGATAATAAAGTTACATTAAAATATTATAAGTAAATATAAGGGGCGAATAAATATGGGTTTTAAGTTTGCACATAACAATTTCAATGTAGTTGATTTGGAAAAGAGCATGAAGTTTTACGAGGAAGCACTTGGATTTAAGGAAGCACACCGTCTGAACGGCCCTGGATTCACTCTCGTATATCTTTCCGATGGAGGAAAGACTCCGCATGAGCTTGAGCTTACATGGCTCCACGACAGAAAGGAAGCTTACAATCTCGGAGAGAACGAGTTCCATCTGGCTGTTTATACAGATGATTTTGAAGCAGCGCACAAAAAGCATAAGGAGATGGGCTGCATCTGTTACGAAAATGAGGCAATGGGAATTTACTTTATCAATGACCCGGACAATTATTGGATAGAGATTCTGCCCGAAAAGAAATAACAGAACGGGGGTAAGGACGATGCAACCGGTAAAAATAGTTATCAGTCAGGTTATGATGCCGAATCAGGCTAATCCAAGCGGCAATGTTCATGGCGGAGAAATCATGAAGCTGATGGATTCTACTGCCTACGCGGCTGCCCGTAAATACTCGCGCACGAATGTTGTTACGGCACGTGTTGATGAGCTTGAGTTTCATCTGCCCATAATGATTGGAGACCTTGTTACCTGCTCGGCGGAAGTCGTCTTTGTCGGACACAGTTCTATGGAGATTGCAGTAGAGGTAGTGGTAGAGGATTTAGATCAGGAATGCTGCCCGCAGAGAGCGCTTTCAGCTTATTTTACGATGGTTGCGCTGGACCGCAACTCCCGTCCGAAATCCGTGCCGCACCTCAGCCTTGATACCGAGGAAGCAAAGCGTGCCTTTGAGGATGGTAAAAAGCGCTACGAAAGATATAAAGAACGGAAAAAGCTCCAGGCCGAAAAGAAAAAACAGCATCAGGCAGGGAAAAAGAACGAAAAGCCGGAATAACAGCATGTAAGGAGCTTCTCAGGAGGCTCCTTTTTGCCGTGAAGAAAACGCAGAAATTTTTGCTTGGAATGGTACGGGATAATATTCAGTGCCATTTGGGATTGATTCCGGGAGGGAGTATTATGAGCGGAGGTATGAGCCGAAGAACGGCAATAAAGGTTATAGGCGGCAGTGTTTTGGGGCTTGCCGGAGTCGGTGCGCTGGTAAAAAGAGAAGATATAATACGCTGGCTTGATGCTGACAAAGCGGCGATGGAGGCAGGCGAAACAACGGCAGGTATGGTCTCGACACGCTTTTATGCGCCGCTGGGACGTGAGCTTTCTGTTCTTGGATTTGGCTGCATGCGCTTCCCGAAGAAGGGCGATGAAATAGATTTCGAGCTTACGGAAAAAATGGTGGACTACGCTTATCGTCACGGCATCAATTACTACGATACGGCGTATTTCTACCACGGCGGAAAATCCGAGGAGACCATCGGGCGCATACTGAAAAAATATCCGCGTGACAGCTTCTGCCTCACGGATAAAATGCCTACTTCTATAATCAGCGACCCGAAGATGATTCCTGAAATATTTGAGGAGCAGCTTCGCCGCTGCGGAGTAGAATACTTCGATAACTATCTCCTGCACTCTCTTTCGAGCAGAGAGAAGTTTGAGCGTATTTATCTCGCGGGAGGCGGACTGGATTATCTTCGTGAACAGAATGAAAAGGGCCGCATACGTTCCCTTGGTTTTTCATTCCATGGAGATGTTCCGTTCTTTAACTATCTTATGGACAATTTCACATGGGACTGCACCATGATTCAGCTCAACTACCGCGACTGGAACGATGAAAATGAAGCCCCTGAGGGCAGCCGTCAGGCAGGAAGCCTCTACCGCAAGCTGGAAGAAAAGAATGTGCCGTGCTTCGTAATGGAGCCGGTGAAGGGTGGAAATCTTGCAGTGCTTCCGGATAATGCCATGGAGATATTAAAAAAGCGTGAGCCTGAAAAGAGCGCGGCTTCCTGGGCACTCCGTTACGTCGGCACAAAGCCTCTCGTTGTTACAATGCTTTCGGGTATGTCCACCCTTGAGCAGGTGGTGGACAATGTAAGTACAACGGCAGATTTCAGACCGCTCAATGCAGGGGATTTGCGTGTCCTTAACCTTTCCATGGGCAAGAACGACACATCAGGAACTATCCCGTGTACCTACTGCCGTTACTGTGACCCGTGTCCTTATGGTGTAGATATTGCAGGTGTTTTCAAAGTATATAACCTGTGGGCAGAGCGTTTGGGACTCACGGAAGGCGGGCATGGCGGAATAAAGGAAAAGAAGGAATTCCTCACAAGATATAAAAATGCGGTAGAAAAATCGGCAAGGGCGGA
>NZ_CDXDFU010000119.1:0-19615 GCF_978017985.1 Schwartzia sp. (in: firmicutes)
ACACAGTAGTTAAGCACGTAGAGGCCGAAAGTACTTGGCTGGAGACGGCCTGGGAGGATAGGAAGCTGCCGGTTAAAAAAACAGGAGATACGCCTTGTGCGTATCTCCTGTTTTTGTTTTTTACTTTTGTTTTATTACATATGAAGTGCTAAATGTTGCGAATATTTAATATATCTTTTTGAGGAAATAATGTATAATGTTAGGTATAATTTAATCTCCATATGCTGATGGAAGGGTTTTCTATGGGAATCATTGATTTGCATACACACTCTACTGTTTCTGATGGTACATATTCTCCGTCAGGATTAGCAGAGCTTGCTCATAAAAGAGGTATTCAGGCTTTTGCTTTAACGGACCATGATAACATTGGAGGTCTGGCAGAGGCAAAGCAGACTGCAGAGAAACTCGGAATCGAATTTGTTCCCGGTATGGAAGTTACCATGACATTTCACGGAAGAAAGATTCACATAATTGCTTTAGGTTTTGCTGCTGAGTCTGCAGAGTTTCAGATGTTATATAAAAAAATCCGTTCCGATAAAGAAGATAAAATGGATGACCTGATTGAAGGGATTCGCAGCCGGGGAGTTCCAATTACACGCGAAATGGTGCAGTCTCATACAACAGGTAATATTGACCAATATGCCGTTATGCGCTGCCTTGTTTCGATGCGCCTTGAAAAGAAGATACAGCCGCTTTGGGATAAATATATAGACCCTGTGCTCGTTGAATTGGGTATGGATGAAAATATTTCTCCGCAGGAAGCTTTTCCTCTGATACATAAGGCCGGTGGTATAGTTTCACTGGCGCATTTCCACAAAAAAATCGGACTAAAGGGTTTGTCCAGAGAAGAGCAGGCAGATGCAATAAGAGAACTTCATCAAATAGGTCTTGATGGGGTTGAAAAATGGTATCCTTCGTACTCAGATGATGATTCTGCTTTCCTTAACCATGTGATTCAGGAGCTTAACCTGTGCCCGACAGGCGGAACTGATTTCCACGGGTTAAATCGTACAGGAGTAGAGCTTGGAACAGGGATTCACGGGAATATTTCTATTCCCTACAGTGTTTTAGAGGCAATCAATAAGTACAAAGCAACGGAGGGATTAACATGAAAAAATGGGTTTGTGGTGTCTGCGGTTGGATTTATGACGAGTCCCTTGGAGACTCGGACTATGATCTTCCGGCAGGGGTAGCATTCGAGGATTTACCTGATGATTTTGTTTGTCCTTTATGCGGTGTAGGAAAAGACCAGTTTGAAGAAGCTACTGACTGAAAGCAGGCCGTGTACTTTTGTACACGGCTTATCTTTTTAAGGTTTTAATTTCCCGTTTAACATTTCTAAGTCTATTTTTCATGTTGCGTTATTATTGCATAAATTTAAGTAATTTATTGTTTTCAACGATATGAATAATGAGACGTTATGTTTTTAGGAGGTGTTAAATATGGCTGATCGAATAGAGAAAATTACTCCATCCAAAAAGGTCACTTTTGATGTTGAACAGTTTGGTCAGCGGCGTGGAAACGTAGGCGACCGCGATGGAAATTTTCAGAGGGAATTAAAAAAGAATATCGATAAGGATAAAGATAAAAAAGATGAGAGCGCTGACAATGTTTCGGAGGCGTATGTGGTAAACGTCAGCCGGGCGACTCAGTCACTGTTTTATAAGGACGATACTGTGGTAAAGGAGATTCTGAAGGATTTAAATGAGCCTTGATAGAAAGTATATGAACATAGCGCTTGAAGAAGCAGCTGCTGCTTTGGCTGAAGACGAAATTCCGGTAGGTGCTGTTTTGGTGGATTCAAACGGATTCGTTTTGGCGAGAGGACATAATGAGCGGCAGGCATTGCATGATGCGACAGCTCATGCAGAGATTCAGGTGATCAGGCGTGCAGGTGAAAAGTTAGGTGACTGGCATCTGAACGGTTGCACGTTATATGTGACGTTGGAGCCCTGTCCGATGTGTGCAGGGGCTTTAGTCATGGCAAGAGTTTCGCGTCTTGTTTACGGTCTTCCTGATGCAAAAACAGGGTCAGTGGAGTCTATTTTTAATATTCCGGGGCATCCGTCGCTGAACCATCACATAGAAGTAACGGCGGGCGTAATGGAAGATGAGTGCCATGAGCTTTTGATGCAGTTTTTCCGAAAAAAAAGATAATATTTTTCTGTAATCCTGAACTGGGTTACAGTTTTTTTATTTTGAATCAATGTAAAGACTTATACTGAATGCTCATTTTTACTCATTTAACTTCACTTACGGAAAAAGGTATGATAAAATAAAATATCGAAAAGAGTGAATGACAGGAAGGAGTTCTTTAGAAAAAATGTGGAGTCTGTTTGGTGGTTTATCTCGTGATATGGGAATTGATCTTGGTACGGCAAACACGTTGGTGCATGTAAAGGGAAAAGGTATTGTACTGCGTGAGCCGTCTGTAGTTGCTATAAAGAGTGATAATGGTGAGGTCTTGGCTGTTGGTGAGGATGCTAAACGCATGATCGGCCGTACTCCCGGTAATATTGTCGCTATTCGCCCGATGAAGGACGGCGTTATTGCGGATTTTGATGTTACGCAGGCTATGCTCAAGTACTTTATCCGTAAAGCAATGAATACAAAATCGTTTGTTAGACCGCGCGTTGTTGTAGGTGTTCCATCCGGAGTCACCGAAGTTGAAAAACGTGCGGTTATTGATGCTGCCCAGCAGGCAGGCGCACGTGAGGCTTATCTGATTGAGGAGCCGATGGCTGCAGCAATCGGAGCAGGTCTTCCGGTCGAGGATGCAACGGGAAGCATGGTAGTTGATATCGGCGGCGGTACTACTGAAATCGCTGTTATTTCTTTGGGCGGTATCGTTACGAGCCGTTCTATCCGTATCGGCGGCGACGAAATGGACTCTGCTATCGTCCAGTACGTAAAACGCATGTATAATCTCATGATTGGTGAGCGTACAGCCGAGGAAGTCAAGATTACAATCGGCTCTGCCATTGTTTCGCCGGAGTCCGATAAGTCTATGGATATCCGCGGACGCGATCTGGTGAGCGGTCTTCCGAAAACACTGAATATCAAGGCAAGCGAAGTTCGTGACGCATTGGATGAACCTATTTATAAAATCATAGATGCTGTTAAGGGTACGCTTGAAAAAACTCCGCCTGAACTTGCCGCAGACGTTATGGATCATGGTATTATGATGACCGGTGGCGGTGCGCTGCTTACCAACCTGGATAAGCTTTTGAGCAAGGAAACAGGTATGCCTGTGCTTGTATCTGAGGATGCACTTTCCTGCGTAGGCGAAGGAACAGGTAAATCCCTTGAGAATATCGAACTCCTTAAACGCGTGGTTATGACGACGAAGAAGCTGAGATAATGAGTAAAATTAAACGCGAGCAGGAATCTGGTCGTGTCATCTGGATTTTGGTTTTTGTCGCGGTCAGTATTTTCATATTGATTTTTTTTGCTGCTAAAGGCAAATTTACAGTACCTATTCATAATCAGACTGTAATTACGCTTTTGGCACCTTTTCAGCGGGCCGCAACATGGGCCGGAAATGGGATTCACGATGGATTGGCAGAAATCTGGGACATTCTGACGGTTCAAAAGCAGAATAAGATGCTCAGGAATGAAGTTGAGCAGCTTAGGGCGCAGAATGTAAAGGCTAATGAGTATGCCGCAGAAAATATGCGGCTTCGTGAGCTTTTGGGATATAAAAATTCAGCTACTCAGTTTGATCTTGTTGTCGCGCGGGTTATCGGAAGAGAATCTGCAACTTGGACACGCATGATTGTTATCGATCGTGGAACGCAGGATGGAGTAGACAAGAATATGGCTGTTGTAACAGCCAGAGGTCTGGTTGGTGTTGTAACTGAAGCCGGGCCTATGTCTGCAAAGGTTGAAATGATTCTGGATACCAGAACGTCTGTAGGTGCTTTGGTACAGCGTTCACGCGTTGCCGGTATTATTGAGGGCAGTCCCGATAATTCACGTCAGCCGAGATTGGTTAATATTCCGCGAAATGAGGATGTACAGGAAGGCGATGTTATCGTAACTTCCGGTTTTGGCGGTGTTTATCCGAAAGGTCTTATGATAGGAAAGGTTGAAAGTGTTCACAACGATTCCGGAGGCCTTTTGAAATATGCTGTTGTAGAGCCTGCCGTTGATTTCCAACGGCTTGAGGACGTGGCTGTTATAGTCGCATCCCGCGAAGCTCCGCCGGAGCCTTTGCTTCCGCCGAAACAGACACCAGGTACAGAGACACCGGTGCAGGAGCAGCCTGAACCGCAGGTACAGACTGCAGTACCCTCTGAACCTAACTCAGTTTCCGCTCCTGCGGCTAATCCGCAGGCAGGTAATTCGGCTGCAAATGCTGTGCCGAATAATAATACTCAGGCAGAGTCCAATGGGAAGAATTCAACTGCAGGACGTGGAACAAAGTGACAAGAAAATTTCTTGTATGGTTTGTATTTGTCGTAATTTTATATGTTATACAATCGTCACTGCTGCCATTTATTTCAATACATGGTATCAGTGCTGATCTTTTGTTGTTGTTTGTTGTTTCTCTTTCATTTCAGAAGGGAAGAAGAAACGGTGCTTTAATAGGTTTTCTTGCAGGGCTGCTTCAGGATTTGGCAACAGGTACGTTTTTTGGAATCAACGTATTCATAAAAATGATTGTTGGCTATGTATGCGGCATGTTTTCAAGACAGGTATATAAGGAACAGTTCTTCCTGATGATTGTTGCTGTTATGTTTGCCAGCGCCTTTCATTATGTTGTCTATGTTGCCTTTGTACTTTTGCTTGGATATCAGTTCAATGTACTGACGCAGTTTAACTCTGTATTTATACCTATGATGTTTTTCAATGTAGTGTTTTCTTTGCCTGTTCACATGTGTGTGTCACAGATATGTGAATGGCTTACGGAAAAGAAGTAAGAAGAGCACAAGATGTCCTGCTCAGGGGTGTCTTGTGCTTTATGTAGTCATATGAAGTTTCCCGGGAGCGATTTTTTTGGTTGTCAATGAGTTTGAAAACCGTTTGAAGGTATTGGGCGGTCTTGTAATCATGATCATTGTGATTTTGGTTGCACGCGTCGGGTATCTGCAGGTTTATGATGGAGAAAAATATTCTCGGTTGGCTGATGGTAACCGTATAAGGTTAATTCCGACAATGGCTCCGCGCGGTACGTTTTATGACCGCAACGGAGACAATATCGTAACAAACCGTCCGGGATTTACAGTTTCACTGCTGCCTCTGACGGCACCTATTTCTCCGGAGGTTATATCAAGACTTTCACAGCTGCTTAACGTTCCTGAGGAGGATATAAAGGCAAAAATAGATGCTCATGTCGGATTCGAACCCATCCGTATTAAAAATGATGTGGGGCCGGAAATCCGTACGATTATTGCAGAGCAGAAAAACTTATATCCCGGTGTTGTCATAGAAGTTCAGGCGGTGCGCGATTATCTCTATAAAGAACGAGGCGCGCATGTTATCGGGTATGTCAGTGAAATCAGTGATGCCGAGCTTGAAATCAAGAAGGAACAGGGATATAAGACCGGAGATATAATCGGTAAATTCGGGCTTGAAAAGATTTATGACCACTTGCTCAGAGGTACTAACGGAGGCCGTCAGGTCGAGGTTGATGTAACCGGTAAACCGGTTCAGATTTTGGGCAAGAAGGATGCAATTGCAGGCAATGACCTTATTTTAACCATTGACTGGAAACTGCAGTTAGAGGCTGAAAAGGCTATTGATGATCAGTTAAAGCTTATTGGCGCTCATGCTGCTGCCGCTGTGGTCATGAATCCGCAGACCGGTGAGGTTCTGGCATTAGTCAGCCGCCCGGCGTTTGACCCGAATCTGTTTGTCCACGGGATTTCAGAAAAAGATTGGAACGCTATCAATTCCAATCCTTACTTCCCATTGGATAATAAAGCTATTACAGGTGAGTACCCTCCGGGTTCTACCTTTAAAATTGTCACAGGTACTGCGGCTTTAACTGAAGGGGTAATAACTCCGGAGGAAAAGATATTCGACAGTGGTACCTACTGGCTTGGTGAAAAAGGAAATGCCGACGGTGAAGCACTTGGCTGGCTGAATTTTACGCAGGCATTGGCTCATTCAGATAATGTCTATTTCTATGAGCTTGGATACAGACTTGGTGTTGACAGGCTTGAACACTATTCACGTATGTTCGGGCTTGGAGCAAAAACAGGAATCAATCTTCCTTATGAATCAGAGGGGCTTGTAGCCAATAAAGCGTACAAGGAAAAGGTTTTTGAGGAAGAATGGTATATTTCAGAGACTCTTGATGCCGCGATAGGACAGGGCTTTAACCTTGTTACACCGCTTCAGGCCGCTATGGTCATGGGTGAAATCGCTGCTGACGGACGTCGTTTTCAGCCGTATCTGGTTCAGCGTATAGTTGGGCCTGACGGAAGGACGGTACAGGAGTTCAAGCCTAAGCAGCTTTCTACTCTTGATGTTCCTATGGATGTTATACGCGAAGTACAGCGGGGATTGCGCGATGTTACCAAGATTGGTACGGCAGCAGCTGTTTTCGGGCCAAACTTCCCGATAGATTTGGCCGGTAAAACGGGTACAGCCGAAAATCCGCAGGGAAGAGACCACGGCTGGTTTGTGGCATACGGTCCGTTCCAGAATCCAAACATCGTCATTGCCGTTATCGTAGAAAACGGCGGATATGGTTCTCAGTCTGCAGTTCCGATTGGGAAAAAGATAATAGAAGCTGCTTTCGGATTAAATAAACCGGCTGCAGCGCCTGTGAAAAAGTAAGTAAAATCTATCCTTGATAGAAACAATAATGTTAGGCGGGGGACCTATGAGGGAAGAAGTTTTTAAGTTAAAGGGGAATCAGTCGGGGCTTCAGCTCGTATTTGACCCGAAGATTTCTTTTGAAACACTGCGCAACGAGATTCAGAAGCGGCTGGAATCGGGCTCGCAGTTCTTCAAACGCGGGACAGTGATTCAGCTGCCGCCGGATATGCTTTCCAAAGAAAATGAGGAAAGCCTGCGAAAGCTGTTTCATCAGTATGGCGTGCTGTTCAGGGTCGAAGCTTTAGAGGAACGTCCCAAACGCCACACTTCCACTAAGAAGGCAAAAACGGAGGTGCCTGTTAATCCTCCTGATCCGGCTGCTCAGGCAGAAAAGGCTGCTGCTCAGCCTGTTGCGGAAGAACAGAAGATGCTTGTTATCAACCGCACTGTTCGAAGCGGACAGGTTATTCAAACACAGGGCGGCGTTCTGATTTGCGGTAACGTTAATCCGGGTGCCGAAATTGTTGCAGGCGGAAGCATTGATATCCGCGGAACATGCAGAGGAATTGTTCATGCAGGAGCTTATGGGGACCGCAGTTCGTTCATTATTGCTGACTGTCTGATGCCTGTTCAGATTCGTATTGCAGATTTAATAGCACAGGCTCCGGATGCGGTAGAAAAACCGTCGTATGCTGAGAAAGCCTCTGTTAAAAATAATCAAATTGTAATTGAACCTATAGAAAGGTAGGAGCAGAAATATGAGTGAAGTTATCGTTATTACGTCGGGTAAGGGCGGTGTTGGTAAATCAACAACAACGGCAAGCTTGGGCGTAGGACTCGCAATGCGTGGCAAAAAGGTAGCACTGATTGATACGGATACGGGCTTGAGAAATCTTGATATTCTTCTCGGACTTGAGCGTCGTATTGTCTACACCCTTGTTGACGTAGCACAGAAGCGTGTCAATTATGGACAGGCACTCGTAAGACATAAGAAATACTCGAATTTGTTCCTGCTTCCTACATCACAGGTCGCTGATAAAACCGCAATTGAACCGGAGCAGATGAAACAGCTCGTCGATACCATGAGACATGAGTTTGATTTCATACTTATTGACTGCCCGGCAGGTATTGAGCAGGGCTTCCAGACAGCAGTTATCGGTGCTGACTGGGCTGTTGTAGTAACTATTCCTGAGGTTTCCGCAGTTCGTGACGCTGACAAAATTATCGGACGTCTGCAGGCTGTAAATAAAGATATCAAGCTCATCGTAAACCGTATTGACCCGCAAATGGTCAAAGCCGGAACTATGCTTGATATGACATCCATTGATGATATTCTTTCTCTGCCGTGTATCGGACAGATTCCTGACGACAGAGAGGTTATCAATGCCTCCAACCAGGGTATTCCTATCATCGAGTGGAATAATACAGCAGCGGGAAGAGCTTATGACGATGTTGTAGGCCGTATCTGTGGAGAGGATATTCCGTTCAAGCCTTTTGAAACAGAAGGATTTTTCGCCCGTCTTAAACATGTATTTGGGCACTAAGGAGGGAATGTCGGACTATGAGTATTTGGGATAAGCTTTTTGGCGGTTCAAACAACCGATCTTCGAAGCAGATTGCTCACGACAGGCTTAAAGTAGTATTGATTCATGACAGAGCAAACGTATCTCCGGAAGTCATGAACCATATAAAGAATGACATCATTGAGGTTATTTCGCATTATATGGATATTGATAAAAACGCAATGGAAATCGCACTTGAAAACGATGCGGATTCCGTTGCACTGGTCGCTAATATTCCGGTGAATAATATGCGCCATGATGCAGGACGGCGTCGGTAATTTCACAGAAATTATTTGGATAACGCTTCTGGCTTGCCGGAAGCGTTGTTCTTTGTAATATGCCTTCATGAAATGTGGTTGATTTCTGTGATTGTTTGGGAGGCTTGTTGAGTTCATGATTAATAAGCGGTGGCTTAGAAGAACAGACTTTACTTTGATAATAGCAGTAGGCGCTATTATCATAATGAGTTTAGTAATCATAGGCAGTGCTACACATATAAATGAAGCTGCATCAGGACAGCGTTTTGCTTTTGTAGAACGTCAGGGCTTTTTTGCGGTTTTGAATATAGCATTGGCAGTGTTTTTTATGAATTTCGATTATAAAATGCTGCAGCGGTACGGAAAAAATCTTTATATTTTTAACCTGATTCTTCTGGTTGCGGTTATGCTTGTGGGGCACAGCGCACTGGGTGCTCAGAGATGGATACAGATTGGTCCGATTACATTGCAGCCGTCTGAGTTTGCAAAGCTCATTATGATTGTGTCTCTGGCATCTATGCTTGAGGATAAGGTTGGGAAATTAAACAGCCTGCAGGATTTGCTGCCTGTTGCGCTGTATGTGGGAGTGCCTTTTCTGCTGGTTCTTAAGCAGCCGGATTTGGGGACATCACTTGTATTTATTGCTATTTTCATCGGTATGGTATTCGCCTGCGGAGTAAATTTGAAGCTGCTGGGCGGAATATTTGCCACAGGGATAGCCTGTGCTCCTTTGCTATGGCATTTTTTAAAGGATTACCAGAAAATGCGTATCATGGTATTCCTTGACCCGAACGTTGACCCGTTGGGATCAGGCTATCACATTATCCAGTCTAAGATTGCCATTGGTTCGGGAATGTTATTCGGAAAAGGACTTTTTGGAGGAACACAGAGTCAGCTGAACTTTTTGCCGGAAAACCATACAGACTTTATTTTTGCGGTTGTCGGTGAAGAGTTGGGCTTTATAGGCGCAGCTTTTCTGCTGCTGCTTTATTTGGTTGTGCTTTGGCGCGGTATTATGATTGCGCGTGATGCAAGCGATACATTCGGTATGCTGCTGGCTGTAGGTATAACATCCATGCTGGCATTCCATGTACTTGTAAATGTCGGTATGACTACGGGAATCATGCCTGTTACGGGTATACCTCTCCCGCTGATGAGTTATGGTGTCAGCTCGCTTACCACAAATATCATGTCGATTGCGATATTGATAAATATATACATGAAAAAGCATAAGCTAGTTTTTTAATGCTTGGAGGATTTAGGTTTTATGGTTCACCTTACGTCGGATATACTGCAGTCTGTCGTTAAGCCTGCGAGATACACAGGCAGCGAATGGAATGCTGTACATAAAGAATTAGATGGTATCACCTGCCGTTTTGCATTATCCATGCCGGACGTCTATGAAGTTGGTATGTCTAATCTTGGTTTGAAAATATTGTATGAGATTTTGAATAATCGTCATGACACATGGGCAGAGCGTGTATATGCCCCGTGGATTGACATGGAAGAGCACATGCGGAATAAAAACATTCCTCTGTTCTCCCTGGAATCCTTTACGGAGATGAAAGAGTTTGATTTCATCGGTTTTTCTCTGCAGTTTGAAATGTGCTTTACTACTGTACTCAATATGCTTGACCTCTCGGGTGTAAGCATTTGGGCGAAGGACCGTAAAGAAGATGAGCCGTTCATTATCGGCGGAGGCCCCTGCGTTTATAACGTTGAGCCTGTTGCCGATTTCTTTGACCTGTTTGTCATCGGTGAAGCCGAAGAAGCTCTGCAGGAGCTTGTGGATGTTTTTGCTGCATGGAAAAAGGAAGGCCGTCCGGATGGACGCATTGGCTTCTTGAAGCGTGCAGCACAGGTTCAGGGCATTTACGTGCCGTGTCTGTATACCCCTGAATACTCGGAAACAGGAATGTATACGGGAATCAAGCCTGTTGATGATAAGACACCGGCAGTAATATACAAGCGTATTGTCCAGAACATGGACGACGTCGAAACAATGGAAAAACCGATTGTTCCATATATTGATATTGTCCATAACCGCATCATGCTTGAGCTGTTCAGAGGCTGCTCCAGAGGCTGCCGCTTCTGTCAGGCAGGCGTAGCATACCGTCCTGTGAGGGAACGCTCTGAGGAAAAGCTCCGTGAATTGGCACGCAAGATGATTGACAGCACAGGATATGACGAAATCTCGCTGACTTCTTTGAGTTCAGCGGATTATTCGTGTCTTGGCGGCCTTGTGGATAATCTCATGTGTGATTTTTCCAATGAAAAGGTCGGATTTACTCTTCCGTCGCTTCGTATCGACAGCTTCTCCATTGATCTGGCAGACAAAATGCAGCAGATTAGAAAAAGCGGACTGACATTTGCCCCGGAAGCAGGTACTCAGCGTATGCGTGACGTCATAAATAAGGGTGTCACTGAGGAAGATCTGCTGGCGGCTACGGGCGCGGCTTTCAAAAAAGGCTGGAAGACTGTCAAACTGTATTTCATGATCGGACTTCCGACAGAAACCGATGAAGACGTTATCGGAATCGCCAAACTGGCAAAAAAGGTAGTAGACCATTACAAGGAAGTTACAGGACGCAGAGGCGTAAAAGTAACCATCAGCGTGTCCTGCTTTGTTCCTAAAGCGTTTACCGCGTTCCAGTGGTTCGGTCAGAACACGCTGGAGGAGTTTGCCCGCAAACAGCAGCTCATTAAAGAGCATATTACGGACCGCTCTATCCATTATAACTATCATGATGCACATGTCAGTCTTCTTGAAGGTGTACTGGCGCGTGGAGACCGCAGACTTGCTCCGGTCATTTATTCAGCATGGGAAAACGGCTCAAGATTTGACGGCTGGACAGATCAGTTTGATTTGGAACGCTGGAACAAGGCTTTTGAGGAAAATAATATCGACCCGAATTATTACAATCACCGCAGCCGTGATTTTGATGAAGTGTTCCCGTGGGAGCATACAACACCGGGCGTAAGCCGTGCATTCTTGAAGCATGAATATGAAAAAGCCGTTGCCGAACAGCTGACGAAGGACTGCAGACGCGGCGACTGTGCCGGCTGCGGAATCTGCCAGACGCTGGGAGTTAATATTGTAGATTGGGGGCGTAATCGTGCCTGAAAAAGCAGCTGCATTCACATATAGAGGCGAAGTAACCAAAGAGGACGCGTTGCGCTTTATCTCTCATCTGGATTATTCGGCACTTATAGAACGTGCTATATGCCGCGCAAAGCTTCCCGTTGCATACTCCGAGGGATTTAATCCCCACATGAAGCTGTCATTCGCATCAGCTCTTGCTTTGGGCGTTACGAGCGACTGCGAGTATATGGAATTTATTCTTTCAAAGGATTTATGCCAGCCTGAGGTCTTTGAGCGGTTAAGCGCTCAGCTTCCCGACGGCGTTACGCTGAAGGCTCTGAAAAAGGTTGAAGGCAAACATAAGGCTTTGATGTCTCTGGCTGATGAAGCACGGTATATAATTTCTTTTTCCGCAGAAGGGCAGGAGAAGGAATGGGCACAGGCGGTACAGGCGTTTAACAACGCTGAGGTCTGCATCTATAAGAGAGTGACACCGAAAAAGACACGCGAAATAGATATAAAGCAGTATGTCATCGGACAGCTTGAAATAAAGACGGAAAACAATATGATAGAATTAACCGCAGCCTTAAAAATTACGCCGCAGGGCAGTGTTAAGCCTGCAGAAATTGTTGAGTATATTTCCAAAACTCATGGGCTGAACAATAATATTTCAGACGTCGATATTCGCAGAACAGAACTGTTAGCCGGCGGCGGGAATTTAATGGATGCACAATAACCGGAGGAGATACTCCATGAAAACAATATTGGTTTCTGTCTCAAAAGAGGAGACCCGGATTGCTGTTGTAAAAGATGAACAATTAGTGGGGTTTGAACTGGAACGGCCGTCACATTCGCACCTTGTAGGAAACATCTACAGCGGAAAGGTTCAGAATGTACTGCCGGGTATGCAGGCAGCATTTGTTGATATAGGATTTAAAAAGAATGCTTTTCTCTATATTGGAGACGGTATGCCGCCTGACGTAATGAAATCGTTCCCTCAACAATCCCGCATTCATATCGGGCAGGTTCTTCCTGTTCAGGTTGTAAAGGATGCAATAGGAATGAAGGGCCCCCGTGTCACGACACATTTATCAATTCCGGGACGAAATATTGTTTTGATGCCTACCGCAAGGTATATCGGTATGTCACGCCGTATTACCGATGAAAATGAGCGCAAACGTCTGAAGGATATAGCCGAAGAGGTCTGTCCTGAGGGAATGGGATTGATTATCCGCACTGCTGCGGAGGGCCAGTCCAAAGAGGCATTTGCTGACGAAGTAAAATATCTCGAAACCCTGTGGAATTCTATTCAGGCAAAGCAAAAAAGGACAGGAGCGCCTTCACTTCTTTACCGTGACGCGGATTTGCTTATCAGATTAGTGCGGGATCAGGTCACCAAGGAAATTGACAAAATTATCATTGATGACGCTGAGGCAGAGCATAGAGTGCGTGAGCTGCTGGAAGTAATTTCCCCTCAGCTCGTGGATAATCTTTCCGTTTATGAGGAAGAAAAAGACCTTTTTGAAGCTTATGGGATTGATGAGCAGTTAAAGCAGATTAATTCACGCATGGTTGAACTGCCGTCAGGAGGCTTTCTTGTCTTTGACCATACCGAGGCACTGACTGTTATTGACGTTAACACAGGCAAGTTTATCGGACATGACAAGCTCGGCAATACGGTTTTTGATGTAAATATTGAAGCTGCGCATGAAATAATGCGCCAGATATTCCTGCGTGATATTGGCGGAATAATCATTGTCGATTTTATCGACATGGAAAAAGACTCACAAAAAGAAGAGCTGCTCCAGCTTTTGCGTGAGCTTAGCGCAGATGACAGGAAGAAAACAAATGTAGTAGGAATCACCGCATTGGGACTCGTGGAGATTACGCGAAAGAAAACACGCGAAAACATGGAGAGCCTGTTGTATAACGACTGCCCGTGCTGCGGAGGAAGCGGAAAAATTGTTTCCGCGGAAACCATTGCTGTCAGAATCTGTCAGGATATAAGACGGGTTGAAAATCATAACCATGCTCCGTTTGGCTATGAAGTTGAGCTAAATCATGTTACAATGGAATCACTAATAGATTCTGATATACTGGATCAGTTCAAAAAAGAACTGCAGCTGAAGATTGTATTGAAGAAGAAGGACGACTTGTATCCGGGCTTCTATCTGATTACACGCCGCTCGGCTGATGATTGAGCAGAATATGAACATTACGCTGAACAGGAGGCGTAAATCATGGAAGAAAAGGCAAAAAAAAGGATTGCGGATTCGAAAGATATTCATGAGAAAGCCGTAAAAAAGCTTTCGATGGAAGAACCGTTTTGGGCTTCATTTACCCGTGCTTTTGTCGGTGTAGGCGTCTGTATTTGTATATTCGCTGCTATCTATATAACCTGGACAGACTATCAGCTCAGGGTTTTCCGTGATGAAGTGCAGGCTGTTCTCGACAGCGGAAAAGGCATGGACTCCTTGCGGCTTATCGACGACTGGCGCGTTGATAATATCACCGATAACACAAAACGCGTTTCCCGTGCCGATGGGCATTACGTTGTTTTCGTGTGGTATCTGCCAAGCGGAAGGTATTTGGTAGACACAGTAGATAGATAAATAAATGCTTGCAAAAGCATAAAGCTTATGATATCATATCAAGGTATGCGGGCGGTCCTCTGGACAGATGATTTTATCTGCCACGAACGTCGCGGAAATGGAGGAACAGACAAATGAACATTATTCAGGCTTTAGAGCAGGAGCAGCTTCGCTCGGACATTCCGGAATTCCGTCCGGGAGATACGGTTCGTGTACACGCTAAGATCGTCGAGGGTACACGTGAGCGTATTCAGATGTTCGAAGGTGTTGTAATCGCTCGTCAGGGTTCGGGCGTTCGTGAGATGTTTACGGTTCGTCGTATCTCTTACGGTGTAGGCGTAGAGCGTACATTCCTCGTACATTCCCCGAGAATCGACAAAATTGATGTCGTTCGCCGTGGTATCGTACGTCGTGCTAAGCTCTATTATCTCCGTAACCTGACTGGTAAAGCAGCACGTATTAAAGAACGTCGTTGATGATGATGGGGGACTGTTTTGCAGTCCCCCAATTTGTTTTTAGGAAACACTGATAAAATGAGTTTCAGGCATTGTTATGATATCAGTGTTTTCTTTATCACTGGAAGGTGAAGGGATGAGTTCCTTGGGAGAAGAAATTAAGGATTGGATTGTTTCGATAGCTATTGCCGTTGTTCTGGCAATGGGAATAAGATATTTTATTGTCGAGCTTTATTTGGTAGATGGTCCGTCCATGCGGCCGACACTGCAGAGCGCAGAGCGGCTGGTAGTCAATAAATTCGTATACCGCTTCCGTGCACCGGAGCGCGGCGAGATTCTTGTCTTCCGCTATCCGCGTGACCCGAGCCGTGACTTCATCAAACGTGTCATTGCTGTACCGGGAGACACCATTGAAATTAAAGACGGACGCGTTTATGTAAATTCCACGCTCATGAACGAGCCGTACATTTTAAGCAAGACGAGAGGCGATTATCCTTTGGCAACTGTTCCTGAGGGACATATCTTTGTCATGGGAGATAACCGCAACAATTCCGAGGACAGCCGATTTGCTGATGTCGGATTTGTACCGTATGATTTGATAAAAGGAAAAGCGATTCTGGTTTTCTGGCCGTTCAGCCATTTCAAAGCGCTTCCCTGATTTGCATTCAAAATATACTTATGTTAATATAAATCTGATAAGTCTTTGGGGCGGGGTGTAATTCCCCACCGGCGGTAAAGCCCGCGAGCCGACAGGCATGATCCGGTGTGATTCCGGAGCCGACAGTATAGTCTGGATGGAAAAAGACGGTCTTAGTTATGTTTGTTTAGAGCCGCCTTTTTGGGCGGCTTTTTTTCATGGGGCGGAAATATGACAGATGAAGAATACATGCGTGTGGCGCTTGAGGCTGCTGCACACGCGAAAGGAAGAACATCTCCAAACCCTTTGGTTGGGGCAGTTGTAGTAAAGGATAACCGCATTGTTTCTGTCGGCTGGCACAGAAAAGCAGGGACAGAGCATGCGGAAATTCATGCACTTAATATGGCAGGTGAGCTGGCAAAGGGCGCGACTGTATACGTTACCCTTGAACCATGCTCGCATTACGGCAGAACGGGCCCCTGCGCAAAGGCTTTGGTTGAAGCCGGAATATCCCGTGCTGTTGTCGCAATGCTTGATCCCAATCCGCTTGTGAGCGGCAGAGGAATTCAGATTCTGAAGGATGCGGGAATACAGGTAGATGTGGGCATTCTTGAAGATGAAGCAAAGAAACTGAACGAAGTTTTTTTGAAATGGATAGTAGAAAAGATTCCTTTTGTTACCTTAAAAATGGCAATGTCATTGGATGGAAAGATTGCAACATGCACAGGCGAATCCCAATGGATTACAAGTGCTGAATCAAGACAGAAGGGACACGAATGGCGGGATAACACAGACGCTATTCTTGTAGGAATAGGAACCGTATTGGCAGATAACCCGCAGCTGACGACCAGAATAGGAAAAGAAGGACATAATCCTGTCCGTTTAGTAGTCGACAGCAAGGCAAGAATACCTATTGAATCAAAAATGCTGCATGACAGCGAAGCTCCTGTGTGGGTGGCTGTTACAGAAAATGCTCCGGCAGAGAGAATCGAAGCAATAAAAAGCACAGGTGCTGAAGTTATCGTCTGCGGAAGTGAAGATACCGTAAATTTGAAAGTTTTACTGGAACAAATCGGAGAAAGAAGAATAACCTCTCTTCTCGTTGAAGGCGGAGGACAGGTTGCGTATTCTTTCCTGCGTGACGGCTTGGTAGATAAAGTAGAGGCTTTTATTGCTCCGAAGCTCATAGGCGGTAAGGACGCAAAAACTCCTGTTGAGGGAGAAGGCTTTTCCGCCCTAAAAGATGCGGTGGAGTTGGAGCAAATGACATATCAAACGATTGGCAGCGATATCCTTGTTACGGGATATGTGAGGAAGTGAGCGAGTGTTTACAGGAATTGTTGAAGAACTGGGAACGGTAAAAAAAGTTACCACGAATACAATAGAGATTGCGGCATCAAAGGTTTTGGAGGATGTTCACATAGGCGACAGTATTGCCGTCAACGGAGTCTGTCTCACAGTAATATCCTTCAGCAAAAATGATTTCTGTGCTGATGTAATGCCTGAAACCATGCGCTGCACGGCTCTTGGAAAGCTTTCGACAGGCAAAAAAGTAAATCTTGAGCGGGCGCTGACATTGAATGGCCGCTTGGGCGGACATGTCGTAAGCGGTCACGTTGACCACGTCGGCGTAATCACAGGAATACATGAGGAGGACAACGCGAAGATTGTTTCCGTGTCGGTTCCTTACGAGTCCATGGATTATATCATTCCGAAAGGCTCCATAGCAATCGATGGGGTAAGCCTTACAGTTGTCGATACCTCAGAAGCGGGCTTTCGCGTATCGCTGATTCCGCATACGCAGCAGGAAACAGACCTGCATTTGAAAAAGGTAGGAGACCCTGTGAATATAGAGACAGACATACTTGCAAAATATGCGGTCAACCTTTTAAGGAGAAATCAGAGCAAGCCACAGGTGTCAAAACAAAAAATAACTGCTGAATTTTTGGCTGAACATGGATTTGATTCATGACAGGAGGTAAAGAGTTTATGGGATATGCAAGAGTTGAGGATGCAATTGAGGATATCCGCCAGGGAAAAATGCTGGTGGTGGTTGATGATGAGGACCGTGAAAATGAAGGCGATTTAATCATTGCGGCTGACTTCGTCACGCCGGAGGCCATCAACTTCATGGCAACATATGCAAAAGGCTTAATCTGCACCCCGATTGAAGGTTCACGTCTTGATGAACTTGACATTCCGCAGATGGTCACAAATAACACTGACAATCACGAGACGGCGTTTACCGTTTCCGTTGATGCTTACGATACAGAGACAGGCATTTCAGCGTATGAACGCTGCCAGACAGTAAAAATGCTGATTGACCCGAAGGCAAAGCCCTCCAGCTTCCGCCGTCCGGGACATGTTTTCCCGCTCCGTACAGTACCGGGAGGCGTTCTGCGCCGTGCGGGACATACGGAAACCACCACTGATCTGGCACGTCTTGCAGGTCTTTATCCTGCCGGACTGTGCTGCGAAATCATGGCTGACGACGGTCACATGATGCGCACACCTGAGCTTATGAAATTTGCTGAGCATCACGGCCTGAAAATGATTACAGTACAGGCCCTGATTGCCTACAGAAAAAGAACAGAAACCTTCATCAAGAAAGTAGCTGATGTAGATTTCCCGAGCAAATACGGTCATTTCAGAATCAAAGCCTATGAAAGCACGCTGGACGGAAAATGCCATCTTGCAATCGTAAAAGGAGAAATCGCAGGCAAAGAGAATGTACTTGTACGTGTTCATTCCGAATGCCTTACCGGCGATGCGCTTGGTTCACTCCGCTGTGACTGTGGAGACCAGCTTGCAGCCGCATTGAAACGTATCGAGGAAGAGGGCGCAGGCGTTGTACTCTACATGCGTCAGGAAGGACGTGGAATCGGACTTGCGAATAAAATCCGTGCCTACGCGCTGCAGGACGAAGGAAAAGACACAGTAGAAGCAAACGTGCTTCTCGGATTTGCTCCTGACCTCCGCGATTACGGCATCGGCGCACAGATTTTGTCAGATTTGGGATTGACCAGTATTCGACTTATGACGAACAACCCGGCAAAACGTGCAGGTCTTGAGGGCTATGGTCTGAAAATCACGGAGCGCGTTCCACTGGAAATTCATTCAAATAAATTCAACAAACGCTATCTTAAAGTCAAGAAATTGAAGATGGGACATCTGTTAAAAGAAGAATGAGGAGGAAAATATCATGGCTAACATTTTAGAAGGAAAATTACTCGCAGAAGGAATGCGGGTTGCTATCGTGGCATCGCGTTTCAATGAATTTATCACAAATAAGCTTTTGGCAGGTGCTTTGGATGTTTTGCACAGACATGGCGTTGCTGACGGCGATATTGATGTAGCTTGGGTTCCGGGAGCTTTTGAAATCCCTATGGTCGCAAAGAAACTGGCTGAAACAAAGAGATATGATGCTGTCATTTGCGTAGGCGCAGTTATCCGCGGTTCAACAACTCATTACGATTATGTGTGCAGCGAAGTTTCCAAGGGTGTTGCACAGGCAGGCCTTTCTACAGGAGTTCCTGTTATTTTCAGTGTCCTTACTACAGAGAATATAGAGCAGGCAATCGAGCGTGCCGGAACGAAAGCAGGAAACAAGGGTGCTGACGGCGCTATGGCTGCTATCGAAATGGCAAATCTTTTAAGGCAGATTAATTAATGGTATAAGTTATGAAAATAGGAATTATTAGCGATACACACGGAAGCGCAGAAGCATGGCGCAAAGCCTACGGGGATTTTTTCTCTGACGCAGACCTGATTCTTCATGCGGGGGACCATCTTTATCATGGTCCGCGCAACAGCCTCGCTGCGGATTATTCTCCGAAGGACTTGGCTGAAAGCATCAATACATGCAGTACGTCCATAATATCTGTACGGGGAAACTGCGATTCTTCTGTTGATGAATCAGTCCTTGATATACCGCTTGTTTATCCGTATTTATTTTCGTACATCGATGGTTTTCACTTTGTTATGACACATGGCGATGTTACGGAAACGAAAGAAGAAAAAATGCAACTCGCAAAAAAGCTGCATGCGGACATCTTTATAAGCGGACATACCCATGTTGCAGGCATAGAAAAGGACGACGGATGCATTTTTATCAATCCGGGCTCTCCGTCCCTTTCAAAACGCGGCGACGGCAGACAGACTATTGCAATGCTTGATTTATCGAAAAAATACGTTAGAATCTATGACTTATATACAAAAGAAATAATCGAAGAAGTTGAAATTTAAGGAGTTAGTATGGACCAA
>NZ_CDXDFU010000120.1:0-4538 GCF_978017985.1 Schwartzia sp. (in: firmicutes)
AAATAAGAATCTAAACAATAAAATCATCAAAAAATTTCCCTTTGATACTGACCTCATGTCCGCAGAAGAAGTCCGTTCCTTCATTGACAAGGGATTAGATGATATCGACAAAGGCAAGGTTGTTAAAGCAAAAAAATTCTTCGCAGATTTCAGGAGCACTCACGCAAATGATTGAATATGAGATAAACTTGTCCGAACAAGCCGCCAAAGATATGACCGACATTTATGATTACATAGCGACATCTATCGGTATGCCGCAAACTGCAATGGAACAGTTCAATTGCATTGCTGACGCAATTGAAACTTTATCCCAATTCCCGGAGCGAATAAAAGTCATACACGAGGCAAAACGACCGAACGTACAGTTTCGACAGTTGTTTGTAGACAACTTTTCAATAATATTCATCATCAGCGACAAGACGGTGAATGTTCTCCGAGTTGCATATTCTCCATCTAACATTGCAGCGAAGCTTGAGGATATATGACACAAAATCAAAAAGCTCTGCTCCCAAAATATCCGGGAACAGAGCTTTTATTTGTTTATTTCAATTTAGATATGTCCAATCCTTCCAGTCCGTTCAGAAGCTCGGCCATCTTTTTGATGATTTCCGCCACGCTTCCTTTTTCACGGCCTTCAACATTCATCGGCATGAGCGGGTCATGGAGCGACATGCGGAGAAGTGCCCAGCCCTGAGGGAATATCAGGCGCACGCCCTCATAGGACGGCGAAGCGATACCGATTCCTGCGGCCTTTGCGCGCTTTTCAAGCTCAACAAGAACCGCGTCACCTGCAGCATGCGCGTCCTCTGCCGTAACAGGCAGGCGGATTTCCTTGCTCTCGGCAGGCTCCTTCAGTGTCGCCACAAGGGAGCCCAAATCCTTTCCTTCATTATGAAGCTTTGCGGCAGCAATCAAAAGCTTAACCGCAAGGAATGCACCGTCGTCGAGGTAATAGTTTTCGCTGAGGGCGCCGTGTCCCGAGGTCTCAATAGCCAGCGGAGAGACAACTCCTTCCTTATCAAGGCGGATGCTCTCATTGATTACATTTTTATATCCGCGCTGGAAGCGGTGATGCTTGAGGCCCAGCTCCTTTTCAAGGAATACAGTAAGCTCGTCGGATGTGACGGAGTCGGTGACGATGGTGCTGCCCGGATAGTCCGGCGCGAGGATAGCCGCCATCATGGCGATAAGCGCGTTGCGGCAGATTTCACGTCCGTCAGAAAGCACCGCGCTCATGCGGTCAACGTCCGTATCAAAGATAAGTCCCAGGTCTGCTTCATTTTTGCGGACCGCGGACTGTATGGACTCCATAGCCTCTTTGTTTTCAGGGTTCGGGATATGGTTCGGGAAATGTCCGTCAGGCTCAAGGAACTGGCTGCCCGAAATATCCGCTCCCAACGGCTCAAGCACCTCAGTGGCGAAAAATCCTCCTGCGCCGTTACCCGCGTCAACTACGATATGCATGCCCTTGAGAGGCTGCGCGTCCTCTGTTCCGATACCGTCGCGGATTTTCTCCCGAAGGAAACGCGCATATCGAGTGATAAGAGCGCACGGGTGAGCCGTGCGGTCCGAGGACTGCGGCTCAAGCGCTGCCGCGTCCGTAAGAAGTTCCTTTATATCTGCCTTTTCAAGTCCGCCGTCCTTCGTGAAGAACTTCATTCCGTTGCGGTTGAATGGCAGATGGCTTGCGGTCATCATGATGGAGCCGTCAGCCTTTGTCTCATCAAAAAGAATGGACATGAACATTGCAGGGGTAGATGCCAGTCCGCAGTCGAGAGCCCGTGCCCCAGATGCCGTGATCGCCTGCAGCGCTTCGAAGCGCAGCGGGTCAGCTGTGAGCCTGGAATCATTTCCCACAGCGACGGTCAGCTCATGGGCAGGCTTTCCCGTGCGCTTTTCAAGCCAGCGTACGAACGCGCCCGCAATACGGTTTACCACTGCAGGTGTCAGATTGACTTCCTCTCCCTCGATTCCTTCCATGGCAACACCACGGACATCGCTGCCGTTCTGCAGCTTCAGCATATTTTTTTCATCATTCATTACAGTAATCTCCTTATACTTGTTTTACCTTATCAGGATATTGCAGCCGCAAATCCTCAACAGGAATCTGCGGAACCACTTTCCCTTCGTTCAAAAGCTTCGCGTTGAGATATACCTCCGCCGCCTCTTCCACGTAAGCGGCCTTCAGAAGTGCCTCATCAAGGGATTTTTCGTCCACGGTCAGCACGCCGTGCGCCGCCATGAGCAGTGCATCTGCTCTCTGCAACGGCTCACGAACAGCCTCCGCCAGCGCCTCAGACCCCTGCCGCCCGTATTTTGCCACGGGAATCACGCCGTCCTTCAGCCCAAGATGCCCCATTTCCGCCATTATGCACGGAATAGGCTGCCTCAGAACCGCAAATACAAGAGCAAATTTCGAATGAGTGTGAACTATTGCCGTGACGTCGGGCCTCTCATCATACGCCGCAAGGTGCATGAGCGCTTCGCTGGTAGGCCGCAGTCCGTTCAGCGACTCCACTACCTTTGCCTCCATGTCCATGACTACAACGTCCTCAGGGCGCATGGTCTGCCTGTCCACTCCCGTAGGTGTCATGCATATAAGGCCTGTTTCCCTGTCCCGCACGCTGAAATTTCCCGAGCGGTGACGGCACAGCCCCATGTCCTCCGCCGCCTTCGCGACGCGGACGACTTCCTTTTTCAGTTCTTCGAGCATAGAAACACTTCCTTCCATACATAAATTATCATATCATACCTGCTGAAGAGACAAAAGAAAAGAATGACTTGAATCATCCGTAAAAAGACACGCATAACGTACCAAAACGACATGGATGTCGTAATAAATGTCGTAATAAAATTTTTGACAGATACACATATACGACAAAAACGCACCCCGCCTGATTGAGCGAGGTGCGTTTTTTATTTCTCGAAAAATTCTTCCTCTGCGGCGATGCAGAGCATGTGGTATACAGGCAGATGATACTCCTGTATTTTATAGGTCTCGTTTGAGGGAACGCGGATACAGATATCCGCGAAGTCCTTCAGCTTTCCGCCGGATTCTCCTGTCAGGGCGATGGTTTTCATGCCCTTTGCCCGCGCCATTTCGCATGCATAGACAACGTTTTTCGAATTGCCCGAGGTGGAGATTGCGATGAGGATATCTCCCTTATTTCCAAGTCCCAGCACCTGCTGCGCCATGCAGAGGTCGGGAGCCTGGTCGTTTGCAAAGGCGGTATTGATTGCCACCTGGTCTACAAGGGATATCGCAGGGAGCGTTCCCTGCAGGTTCTTTATGAGATACTCCGCGTCGGGGCAGTTTTCATGAAGCGCCTTCTGCATATCCTCACCCAAAGGACGCTTTTTCAAAAACCCCTTCATCAGCTCGCCGACGATATGCTCCGCGTCAGCCGCGCTGCCGCCGTTGCCGCAGGTAAGAAGCTTTCCCCCTGCGCCGTAGCATTTTACTATTGCCTCCACAGCGGCGTCCATGTCGCCCCTGCAGGCCTCAAGTGCCGGATAGCGCTCTATGAGCTCTCCGACTGCTTTCTTTGTTGTATCCTTCATTGTTCCGCTTCCTTTTTGTTAATGTCTGCGGTACCAGTCCGCCGTCGTTTTCGGGTCGTAATCCTTGCCGCCTGTTTCGCGCTTCGGCGGGCGGATATCGGGAATTTCATCATCATCCCAGTCCACCGTCTGCTGCGACTGATACGTATTCGTATTGGAAAACGCGTTGCGGTTGCTGCTGTAGGGATTTTCCTCAGCAGTTTTTCCGAAAAGTCTGCGGAAGCCCCATATAGCAATGGAAATGATGGCACCGTAGAGAAGAATGTTGAAGAGGATGCCCATGATGGTCGAGAAAGCTCCAAAACCACCAAAGCCGAACATATTACCCAGCAGGCTGCCAAGCATCATACCGCCTGCAAAGAGGCCGATACCGCGGAGCATGCCTCCGATGCCGCCTGACTGCTGACGTGTTGCCGCAGCAGCGGGTTTCTTCTGAGATGCAGAAGGAGTCTGTGTCGAAGACTTCTGCTGTGTCGAGGATTTGGGCGCCGACGGTTTCGGTGCCGCCTTAGGTGCCGACGGACGCGGCGTGGACGGACGGAAGGAGCCTCCCTTTGCCGCGTATGCGACGGACGGGCTTACCGTCTCAGTTTCAACAGTTCCAATCAATACAAACGCGGTAAATACCGCACACAAAAAAGCACTAAATTTTTTCAAGGTCATTAAAGGTCATTCCTCCGAGTCTTTCTTTATATCTTCGGGGAAAGCATAAATTTCGCTGAGTGTGTCCAGCTCTCCCGTGAGATAGCGGTCGATGTCCTCTACATCTATCGTAAAATTGCAGGAAACATCGAGATATCTTTCTCCGTTTCCCGAAGCCTCCCGCAGCTTGCGTCTCAGCGCCTCACATTCCGTGCGGGTGGCATGAATGTCCAGTTTTATTACAGGAACGCCGTATTCCTTCAGCACTTCCTGCATTGTCATACGCTCTGACATTTGTCTGCCTCCAAAACTTTTATTTTTCCTATTTTCGTACA
>NZ_CDXDFU010000121.1:0-3052 GCF_978017985.1 Schwartzia sp. (in: firmicutes)
ATCGTGCCGTTCATGTTTGTTTACGCGCCTCAGCTCATGCTCATCAATACGACATTGGCAGAGGGTGCTTGGGTTGCGGCCAGTGCCTGCGTAGGCGTGTTCCTGATTGCAGTATCTGTCGAGGGATACCTCTTCACGCATATGGCGGTATGGCTCCGCATAGTGGCGGCGGCCGGAGCCCTGCTTCTTATCAAGCCGGGCATGGAAACAGATGCAATCGGACTCGCAGTGCTTCTCGTTGTACTGTTCTGGCAGAAAAAAACAGCGGCAAAAGCTGCTGCGTGAGTTAAAGCAAAAACACCATCCGAACAAAATCGGATGGTGTTTTTTATGCTTATTTCATTTCACGGCGGCAAGATCGTCAAGGAAGTTTTGCATGCGTTCTTTCGTTACGTGCTGCATAACGACGATATGAGCAAGGTCTCCGCCAAGTCTGTCGTCATAATCCGGAGCAAGGTCGTATTTCGTCACAATAGCTTCAGAAGGTCTCTTGAAATAGACCGTGTTGGACATTGGTTCCAGCCATGCTTTCCAGCCTATTCTGTCCAGCTCGCCTTTGAGCCATTTTGCACGCTCCAGCATACCGGTCGATTGCTCGGTGAAGCCCTCTACGCCGACATGATTGATAATCCACCAGAACTTCAGCGGGGCAAGAGCAGAGCGGGAGCAGTTAATCATAGGCATGCTGCCGTTGAGATAGGAAACACTGTAGGGATTTTGGTTTTCTTTTACAGTAACCGTAGTAAGGAAAAACCCGGCCGGTTCATCCATTCCGAAAAATTTGTGACCGCTGACCGCGATGGAATCGAAGGGATGCACCCTGCGGTCTACCATTTCCCGATATTCTGTATATGGCAGGTAGCCACCGAAAAGCGCCGCATCCACATGCCGATAAACAGTAATGTCCGGGTGCTTTGCCAATATAGCATTAATCGCGTCCTGGTCGTCTATACCGCCTTTGAAGGTGGTGCCCATAGCATATACCATCAGTGCGGGACGGCCGGGCTTCAATGCTTTTTCAAACTCAGATGGAATCATGCGCCCGTGTTCATCGGAGGGGATGAGAACCATCTCCAGGTTTTGAAGGTCGCCCAGACGCATATTGGAGTAGTGCGCGGCATCGGATACATAAAGAACAGGTTTCTTTCCTGTGACCTTTTCAAGATATTTTGCACCGAAATAAATTCCGTGATTGTTTCCGTCCGTTCCGCTGAAGGTAACGAGTCCCCACAGGTTGTTCTTATCAAAGCCGTAAAGTGGTCCGAAGAACTCAATGACCTCACGCTCAAAGCTCAGCGCGTTGATGATCTCACCATGAGGGTGAAAGGGGTCTCCTGCGTTGTTTACCATTGTAGAGCAGGCTCCGCTGTCAATGTACCACTGGTAAAAATCAACCATTCTAATATCATGGTTGAGAGGATACCCGAAATCCTTCTCTCTGCGCTCTGCTACATAGTCCGCATATTGCTCAAGACGATCATTTACCGCATCTGCCGGGGCGGCAAATGCTGAGCCGTACAAAATGCCAAGAGCAGCAGCGGCGATTCCAATAGTTTTTTTCCATGATTTGTGAAACATATTTTTCCCCCTCCCAATAGATAATTTACTGTAGTTATATTGTATAAAGATGATTATAAAATAACAATAGAAAGCATATTAGCGTATCAATTTATTTGGATGTAGTTAGTTATTATGCCGTGGGATTTTTTCTATCCATTCGCTCCAGCGGAGTGCTGTTTCTCCGGAATGTTTGGCGCGGATATAGCGGGAGAAATTTTGCAGGAGTTCAAGGCGTTGGGCGCTCCATTCGTTTTTACGGGCGTTATTTTTCAGAGCGGTCAGGTCACTGCCGCCGAGGAGGTACTGCCGTTTTATGATTTCTTCAAACGGAATGTCGGGGTTGCGGATTATGTCGTACATCGCCATAAAGGAGGTGGTGCGTCCATGTCCCGCATGACGGTGAAAATGAACCCAGGCATTGTCGGGGAGGGTTTCGACGAAGTCGAGGAAGGCTTCGATTGTCTCCGTGTCGGGATATTTTCTGTCGGTTACATAAAAACGTGCGTATCGAAAGCCGATTGCCTCGACAGTTTCTTTTTCATTCTGCACATTTTGGGGTGCGAAGGTTACGGCGTCGAAGCGTTTGGAGTCACTTTTGCCTTCGGGAGAGAAGGTCGTTGTATTTCCTGCGAGTTCTGATAGACGGGTTGTTTCGTCATACGCAGCTTCTGCAACGGTTTTTCCCTCGTTTGCCTGATTCATTTCCTCGTACCAGCTCACGGGAAGTCCGTCAGCAAAGCCATGGGATTCCTGCCGCAGGTCCACAACATAGATGGGGGCGCCGGGGGCGGCATCTGAAAGAATAGAGTAAAGCTTGGCAAAGATGTCGGCGGTGGGCTGGGCGCTGCCTGATATGCGAAGATTTTCAAGTCCTGCGCGAGCAGGGGCCCCTCCATCCGGGGTTATCCGCCAGTCATCGGAGGACATGCGGAAATTGCGCGGCTCCGTGAGAGCAGGATCCTCGTCCAGCCGCCACGAGGCTTCTGAAACTGCCGCCTCGGCAAGCAGCCAGACTACAGTGATAAGGATTAGGCTTTTTTGCAGTATGTTTTTCATAGTTCTGCTCCTTTCTTCAGTGTTATATTTCTATGCGGACTTGAAAAATCCTGTATGAGTTAGGGGGTTTTTGATGTGACAGTCTGAGAAAGATTGTGATTGATTTATCTGTTTTAATGCTTTTAATTATTGACATAAAATTGAAGTTCATTTCATTGAAATTAACTTCAATGAAATGAACTTCAATATAGGCAGCAAGTGCCGTGAGGGAAAATATACGCCTTGTGGATTTGCCGTGCATGTATGAATGATGGTGTTAGCGCTTTATGTTTGTAATTCTAAACATAAA
Source organism: Schwartzia sp. (in: firmicutes) (assembly GCF_978017985.1). Classification (NCBI taxonomy): domain Bacteria; kingdom Bacillati; phylum Bacillota; class Negativicutes; order Selenomonadales; family Selenomonadaceae; genus Schwartzia; species Schwartzia sp. (in: firmicutes). The sequence goes on from NZ_CDXDFU010000121.1 coordinate 2,906, forward strand.
GTTTTGTTTGTAAATACGAACATAAAAAGATTGTTGCCCGGAAGATTTCGGGGGACAATCTTTTTTTATACACAAGGGGGTATTTTTGTTTTTTGGTACAAATTGTCTAGGGAAATGATTGAAAAACGGAGAAAAAACTCGGGAAAA
>NZ_CDXDFU010000122.1:0-4279 GCF_978017985.1 Schwartzia sp. (in: firmicutes)
GCAATAAGTATCAGTATTACGCCTACCACCGTGAGAACTCCGTATATCATGCGGAGCTTGTTAATCTCTGCAAATACGAAATCCGTTGGAGCCGCTACAGCTACAATCCAGCCGGTGAGCTCCATGGAGTCATAGCCGACAACCATCTCAGTGCCGTTGACATTAGCGACGAAATAGCCTTTTTTGTTCTGCGCCATTTCAGTGATATGGTCTTTAAGAATGGGGTTATCCGTTACAGGCTTCATGTTTTCTTCTTCGTTAGCCGATACAATGATGACTCCTGTTGCGGGGTTAAGGATAACACCTTGCCCCTGTCCCTCGTATTTGATTTCCTTCGCTTTTTTTGTGAGGGTATCAACGCGGAGTGTCAAACCGACTACGCCGCTCATGGCGTCCTTGCGGTTGTACGGAACACCTATGCCGATGACCGGTCCTTTGAGTCCCTTGTACATGTCGCTGACGTAAGTCTTTCCCGTTGCTTTTGCTGTTTTATACCAATCACGGCTTCTCCAGTCGGTGGAGGTTGTCTGGTCACCGTTCAGCTTCGTCATACAGAAGCCATCGTCCATGACGTTCATGAGGTTATTGATTTCATTATCATCAGCAGCGGCCATTGTGATGCTCTGGCTGCGTGCCAGGTCTTCCTGTTCAGCAGAAAGGTTGTTCAGAATTGAAGCAACAGCCCGGGCAGTCCGGACCTTTCTCATAAGCCATGCTTCGGTGTCGTCCGCCTCTGCACGGACTCCCATGGCAATCTGCTTTTCCACAGCGGTCTTAACAACGTTGGAGGCTGTGAAATAGCCTACGATTGATACGACGGCCATGATGACTCCGGCCAGTCCCGCCAGCGCAAAAAACTTCTGTTTCACATTCATATTATCGCTCCCTCTCTCTGATATATGTGAATTCCTCGCGAAATTAATGTGTAAACTTATTCTCATAAAGTATTATATCACTAACTGACATTCTGTTTCGACAATTATTTTTATGTAATCGGGCACAAAAAAAGAGCTGTGAAATCACAGCTCTTTTTTATCATATCAGAAGCCTGCTACGATGGCTCCTTTATACTTGTCGTCGATGAAATCCTTGACCTCTTTGGACTGCAGAGCCTTCATGAGTGCTCTGATTTCCGGACGGCTTTCGTCGCCGCCGCGGACTGCAACGATGTTGACATACGGAGAAGTCTTATCCTCCATGAACATAGCGTCCTTCGTCGGTGTGAGGCCAGCCTGCATAGCGAAGTTCGTGTTGATGACTGCAGCGTCAACGTCTTCAAGCGTACGCGGAACCTGAGCAGCCTCTACTTCCTTGAATACGAGGTTCTTCGGGTTGGAGGTGATGTCCTGGACAGTAGCTTTGACGCCTGCGCCGTCTTTGAGCTTCAGGATACCTGCTTTTTCAAGGAGAAGCAGGGAACGTCCGCCGTTGGTCGGGTCGTTGGGGATAGCGACCTGAGCGCCGTCTTTAAGCTCTTCGAGCTTTTTGATTTTCTTGGAGTATACGCCCATCGGCTCTACATGAACACCGCCTGCGCTCTTGAGCTGGAGCTTGTGCTCGCTGCAGAAGTTCAGAAGATACGGCTCATGCTGGAAGAAATTTGCGTCCAGCTCTTTGTCGTTAAGCGCCATGTTCGGCTGAACGTAGTCGCTGAACTCGACAATCTTCAGCTCGATGTTCTGCTTGGCGAGAACCGGTTTGATGATTTCGAGGATTTCAGCATGCGGGACAGGGGTTGCACCGACCTTGAGGACGGTTTTTCCGCCGGAAGCAGGTTTGGAATCACCGCCGCCGCAGCCGGCTGCGATTACTGCAAATACAAGTGCAGTGATGAGTACGAGGAATTTTTTCATACATTGATACTCCCTTTCTGATATTTTAACGCCGCCTAGCCTTTTTGGCGTTTTGGACTATTTTTTATCAAGATGCTTCGCAAGCCTGTTTCCGCTGAACTGAATGAGCTGAACAAGTACGAGAAGCACCAGTATGGTGGCAATCATGACATCGGGACGGAATCTCTGATATCCGTAGCGGATAGCGAGGTCGCCGAGTCCGCCGCCGCCGATTGTGCCTGCCATTGCGGACGCTCCAACCAGCGCGATAACAACGGTGGTGAGCTGCGCGACTATGCCGGGCATTGCCTCCGGGAGATAGACGCGGCGGATAATCTGCATGGGTGTCGCGCCCATGGAGAGAGCCGCTTCAATGAGTCCGTAGGGGACTTCCTTTAATGAGGTTTCTACCTGACGGGCGATGAAAGGAATCGCTGCAATCGTCAGCGGAACCATGGCAGCATTCGTGCCAATGGAGGTGCCTGCCACAAGGCGGGTGAAGGGAATGATTGCTACCATCAGAATGATGAAAGGAATCGAGCGAACCGCATTGATTATGGCGGCAAGCACGCGGTTGAACGGCACGCACTCAAGTATCTGGTGCTTCGCTGTCGTCACGAGAAGTACGCCGATAGGAATTCCCACTGCCGTTGCGGCTATCATGGAAACTATGACCATACGTATGGTCTCGCCCAGTGCTGTCGCAAGCAGAGGCGCGATATTTGAAGTCATCTGTATATCACCTGAATCTGTTGGAATCTTCCGCAGTCTGCGGATTATGTAGATAGTATAGCATTTTGCAAGGGTATTGAAAAGAATATAAGTACCCGTGGCGGATAAAATATGCTGAAATGTGTACTTCGTGAGGACAGTTTTAGAAAAGAACTGTAATTTTGTGACTGCAGTGAGAAAAGTAAAGCCGGGCAAAAGCCCGGCCTTGTGTTATGCGTGAGATTTCTGCGGTGCGGAGTAGCCTATAACCTCTATGCGCAGGTCGCGCTGTCTGAGGTAGTCCATAGCCGCGTCGATAGAGCTTTGCTCTCCCGTGATTCCGATAAGCAGTCTTCCGTATGGAGTGTCCTTGATGTGGTCGATGTTTCCGTAGAGAATGCTGACGTCGATGGGGAATTTTCTTATGAGACCCGCGATAACAGGGTCGTCGGCGGATTCTCCGAGGAAGGTAAGGCGCACGAGAAGCTGAGCTCCCTCAAATGGCTCCTGCGAAAGCTCCACGTCGCGGAATGCAACGGGAAGCTCGTTTGACATGAGCACGCTGATAAATTCCTTTGTGATAGGCTCTTTTGGCGTGACAAATACATCAAGCACAGGGCCCTGCTCTACGATTACGCCGTTTTCGATAACGGCTACCTTGTCGCAGATGTCCTTTATGACCTGCATTTCGTGTGTGATGATGACGACGGTAAGTCCCAGCTTCTTGTTGATATCCTTTATGAGCTGAAGGATTGCCTTGGTTGTCTGCGGGTCAAGGGCAGAGGTTGCCTCGTCGGAGAGAAGCACCTTAGGCTCGCTGGCAAGTGCTCTTGCGATGCCGACACGCTGCTTCTGACCGCCGGAAAGCTGGGACGGATACTGCCCCGCCTTGTCTGAAAGTCCGACAAGCGCAAGCAGAGGCTCTACTTTTTCACGGATTTTATCCTCAGGCGTATTTGAAAGACGCAGAGGGAAAGCCACATTATCGTAGACCGTGGCAGAGGACAGCAGATTAAAATGCTGGAAAATCATGCCGATATTTTTCCGTGCCTCGCGAAGCTCGGCGGAGGACATTTCCGTGAGGTCCTGACCGTCTACAATGACCTTTCCGCTTGTGGGGCGCTCAAGCATATTTATACAGCGTATCAGAGTGGATTTTCCTGCACCGGAAAGTCCGATAATGCCGTATATCTCGCCCTTTTCAATAGAGAGATTGATACCCTTCAGCGCGGGGACAGGCCCGTCGGGTCCTTTGTATGTTTTTTCAATATTAGCCAGCTCTATCATAAGAATCCTCTTTCTTCATATTTATATCAGTGATATTATACGCCATTGTTAAAGTTTTGCCAAAGACAAATCTTTTAATGACGTAGAAGATTTCCTTCGGCAGGAAATGAAATAATTCGAACTCCCTTTCGTTGAGGAATGACGGCGAATGATATAAAATTGATTGTATAAAACAAGGGTCATAAAGCGTCCGAAAAAAAAAAGAAAGGCTGTGAGGATATGTTCAAAAAGATGACACGGAGAGAATTTATCAAAACTACCGCTATGAGCGCTTTGGCTTTTAGCGCGTTTGGGACTTGGCCGGACGAAAAAGTTTTTGCCGCAGGCGAATGCAGCGTTAAAACCCGTTACGGCACGTTCAACGGCTTTGTGGATCAAAATGGTGTCAAAACATGGCTGGGAATTCCTTATGCCAAGCCGCCTGTCGAAAAGCTGCGCTGGCAGCTTCC
>NZ_CDXDFU010000123.1:0-7118 GCF_978017985.1 Schwartzia sp. (in: firmicutes)
CTGTGCCCTTACAAACACGGCAGCCCTGACCATGGCACATTACGCAGGAAATATCGACCTCAGCACTTGGTTCCGTGAACGGGAAAAAGCTCGGACGGAAACGTACTCCGATATTTTCATTGAAAATCTTATGCAGGAACAACTCCAGCGTTCCCTTCAAATCAGAGAAGCAGATGCCCTCGTCAATAACAAGGCCCTCTACCTGTGTAAACATAGGCGAGTGAGTTGCATCATAATCATCTCTTCTATATACGCGGCCCGGGGCAATCATACGAATCGGACTGTTGGGCTCATGAGCCTCCATGGTACGTGCCTGTACCGGGGAAGTCTGCGTACGCATCAAAATATCTTCCGTGATGTAGAAGGAATCCTGCATATCGCGTGCCGGATGGTCTTTAGGAAGATTCAATGCTTCAAAATCGTAATAATCAGTCTCGATTTCAGGACCTTCTTCAACAGAAAATCCCATATCCATAAAAATGCTCTTGATTCTGTTCAAAGTGAGCGTCAACGGATGGAGATGACCTGCCCACGCTTTTCTGCCCGGCAGAGTAATATCAATCTTCTCGTTATCCAGCTTCTGCTGCAGCTCTGCAGCCTTCAACTGTGCATTCTTTTCCTCAATCAAAGCCTCCAGCTGAGCACGGGCCTCGTTTACAATCTGTCCGATACGCGGACGGTCCTCCTTGCTTAGCTGTCCCAATCCTCTGAGAAGGCTGGTGATTTCACCTTTTTTTCCAAGATACTGAACTCTGATATCATTCAACTGCGATAAGCTATCAACATGTTTTCTTATTACCTCAGCCGCTTCCTGTTTTAAGCGGGCAATTTTCTCTTCCATACACAACCTCCTGATTTAATCACAAAAATAAAAACAGCCTCCGCCCCCTGCAAGGGGCGAAAGCTTTATTCCGCGGTACCACCCTAATTGATACTCAAACGCGTTAACGCCGCCAACGTGACAACTACTGCTGCTTCACTGCCAAGCTCCAAAGTGAACTTCAATCCGCTTCAACGGCCCGGTTCACAGCATCCCGGACTCTCTGAACGCCTCAACGAATCTACTCTCTTCTTCATTGCTGTTTTCACTATATTGTAAGATTATAATATAGATTACCCGAAAAAGCAATTAATCATAGCTCAAATGTTAATCGGGTCAATATCAATTAAAACATTTGTATCTTCGTGCAGGTTATTGTCTCTCATGAACTGAAGCGTATCCAGATATCTGCCTGCCTTAATCACAAGATTGAAGCGATACCGTCCCCGAAAGACAGGTATCGTATCAGGCGCGGGCCCGATTATCTGCTGCTCGGCTCTGCCTGAGAAATACGATACGAATTTATTTTTGAGCATCTCGGCTCTTTTCCTTGTTTCATCCTCGGCATCGCCCACAAAGGTCAGCTTAATCAGGCGGCAGAATGGCGGATAATACAACGCCTTGCGTATCTCTATTTCATGCTCATAAAAAGCATGATAATCCTGCCTGCAGGCACATTGGACAGCATAGTGCTCAGGATTGTAGCACTGCACCAGAACCTTGCCCGGGATTTCTCCTCTGCCTGAACGTCCCGCAGTCTGCGCTATAAGCATAAAGCACCTTTCCGCAGCACGGAAATCAGGAAGATTCAGCGCCGCGTCAGCACTTAAAATTCCCGATGCCGTTACATTCGGTACATCATGTCCCTTTGCCACCATCTGCGTTCCCAGCAGTATATCGTATTTCCCTTCACTGAATGCAGTGAGTATTTCCGTCTGGGAAAACTTCCTCTGCGTTGTATCCCTGTCCAGTCTTACGACTCTGGCTTCAGGTACAAGCTCCTTTAATTCACTCTCCAGCTTTTCCGTTCCTGAACCAAAATATCTTATATAGGTACTTCCGCATTGCGGACAGATTGTTGGCGGATGCATGTGTGTATCACAATGATGACACATGAGCGTATTAGCCTTATGGTATACCATAGGCAGTCCGCAGTCAGGACATTTTATAACATGACCGCATTCCCTGCACATGATAAAGGTTGAAAAACCCCTGCGGTTCAGCATCAGAATCATCTGCTGACCCTGCTGAATAGTTTCCCTTATAAGCCTCATCATGTCATTGGAAAGTATCTTTCTGTTGCCCCTTTTGAGCTCCATGCGCATATCAACGGGATAAACCACAGGCATTGGCCTGTTCCCAACACGCTCGGGCATTTCAAAACGCTCAATTTTTCCAAGCTGTGTTTGATAATACGATTCAAGAGAAGGCGTCGCGCTTCCCAGAATCAAAGTACAGTTATATGCTTTAGCCAGCATTTCCGCCACAACACGGGCGTGATACCTCGGTGCTTCATCCTGCTTATATGAGGGGTCCTGCTCCTCATCAATGATAATAAGCCCGAGATTTTCAGGTGTCAGAAAAAGCGCCGACCTGGCACCTATTGCGATATTTGCCTGCCCGTGACGAAACCTGTAAAAAGAATCGTTCCTCTCCGACACGGAAAGCTGACTGTGGATTACTACTATATCCTCGGAAAAGTTTTGCTTAAAAACCTTCACGATCTGCCCTGTCAGAGCTATCTCAGGAACAAGAACAATTACCTGCCGTCCCTGTTTACGTGCCAGCTTCGTCAACTCAACATACACCTGTGTCTTGCCGCTTCCCGTAACACCATGAATCAAAGCCATAAAATACTGCTTCGAATCAATATGCGGCCTGACATTGTCAATAATATTTCCCTGAGCAGGCGTAAGCTCTATTTCTTTTGCATTTTGGGCGAAAGAAAAGTCCTGATAGCTGTCCCGCAGTACTCTTTTCTCTACGTACTTTATGCAGTTCATTTCAGCCAATGCCTTCAACGGCACTGTTGAAATTCCCTGTTCTTTTACGTATTTCAAAGGAACAGAATCACAGCCCTTGAGTAGTCGCAGTATTTTTTGCTGTGCAGGCTTTCCCTTGAATTTTTCCTGAATCAGCGTATCTGTGATTTCTATCTGCGGACAGATAAATTTCTCAAAACGTTCCTTTGATTTTTTCGTGACGTTATATACACGTTTTATTTCATCGCGCTTGCACATTTTCTCAAGCATAGACTCGACAGACTCATCAGAAAGCAGCTTTATCAGCCTGTTTTTTGAAGCATTGCCCTGCTCTTTGAGAAAATCCAGTATTTTTTTCTCGGCGTCTTCATCAGAATAGCTGCATGAGCTTATATCTTCATTCACTTCATATACACAGCTTATTTTTGCTCCGCTTTTACCCGGCATAAAAAGGCGCATAATCTCAGCCAGCGAGCATAAATAAAACGTCGCAAGCTTTGAGGCGGCCTGTATTATTTCAGCAGGAAACCAAGCCTCGTCGTCCAGCACATCGGTGATTTTTTTCAACGGTCTTTCCGTGCTTTCAACCTCATACTTATTAAGTATAAAGCCCTCCGTTGCACGGCCGTGGAAAGGAACAACAACGCGCCATCCTACATCGAGGAAAAGCTTGTCTTCGGGTATGATATACGAATAAGCCCGGGCTATGCTTTTTACAGGTAAGTTCACATAAACATCTGCTATATACAAATCAGATTTCCTCCAAAAGATTTGTGAAGAAAAGGCTTTTAACACAGGAATCATGTGTTAAAAGCCTATATGCCTAAGTATTATTCACCATATTCAATGATGTAAATTTCAAGCTCCTGTCTTCCGAACATCAACGCTTCTTCATGTGAATCAAAAGCGATATCTATAATGTTTCCCTTGATTCCCCAGCCGATATCCTCCGCCACAGCTTCGCCGTAGCCGGGAATATATACCTTGGAACCCAAAGGAATAAAGGACGGGTCTACTGCAATAACACCATGTCTTACAGGAGTGCCGCTTGCTGTGTTCGGCCCGTTTCCGGGGTCATACGCGCTGTACGCCGTAGCCTCCACATACACCGCTTCACCCTTATGAGGATGATGCTGCTCCGGGACTGCCTTCGGATCATGATGCGGTGCTTTCTTCAAAGCCTCAAAAGTTTCAGGGCCGCAAATACCGTCCACCTCTAAATGATTTTCCTGCTGAAAGACCTTTATGGCTTCGACGGTCATTTTTCCACAAATGCCGTCTGCCTTTCCTGTCAAAAAGCCTTTCTCAATCAAAAGCTCCTGCACCTGCTTAACAGCTTCACCACGGGAACCCTGCTTCACAAGCATTTTCCCGGCGGCGTAAGTGCTGGAAGACACCACCAATAATACAACAGTCAGTATCGAAAAAAACAACGCAATCTTTTTTCTCACTTCTAACACCCCGCCGTAATTGTTATTCTAAATCACACATGTTAATTATAGCGGGATTATTCAAAACAGTCAAAAAACTTCATGACCGAAGAGCAGTTAATCCTGTTGTTTCAAGGATTCCAGGAACTTTTTCTCTTCATCGTCAAGGGTGTAATTTTCAAGCAGGTCAGGACGATTCTTTATGGTCTCCAACAAAGCCTGTTGTTTTCTCCATGCAGCAATCTTGGCATGGTCTCCCGAAAACAGCACCTCAGGAACATCCATCCCCATATATGAACGCGGACGGGTGTACTGCGGAAACTCCAGAATCGAATCATAAAAAGAATCAGTAACCGCCGATTCCGCAGAGCCAAGGACTCCCGGAAGCATTCTTGCGATAGTATCAACCATAACCATTGCCGGCAGCTCTCCGCCTGTCAGCACATAGTCACCAATCGAAACAGCCTCATCAGCCAGATTATGTTCTATACGTGCGTCAAACCCCTCATAATGACCGCAGATTAAAATCAGCTGCTCATATTCCGCAAGCTCCTTCGCCTTATTCTGCGTAAAAGTAACTCCGTTGGGACTCAACAAAACAACACGCTTCTTTTGTGCCGCAGACTGTGCTTTAACATGCTGAACAGCACGAAAAAGCGGTTCTGGTTTCAAAACCATACCGCTTCCGCCTCCAAAAGGAGAATCATCTACCTGTCTGTGCTTGTCGTACGCAAAATTTCTGAAGTTAGTTAAATGAATATCAAGTATTCCCTGCTCGATTGACCGTTTAAGTATGCTTTCGGTAAACGGCCCCTCAAACATTGCCGGGAATAACGTCAGAATATCAATACGCATTATTCCAACACTTCCTGTAGCTTAACAATCATTTTCCCGTCTGCTATAGATATTTTTTTAACTACCGACTTCAGCGCAGGAATCAAAATCGGTTCAACACTGTCCGGTGACTCTACCACATACACATCATTGCTTCCGGGCTGCAGAACGTCAACAACACGTCCGAGAGCTTTTCCGTCCTCTGTCTCTACATTAAGTCCGAGAATATCAAAGGTGTAGTATTCATCCTCTTCCAGAGGAACTGCTTCCGTTCTCTCCACGGAAAGCATACGCCCCGTAAGTGTTGCAGCCTTTTCGCGTGAATCATAGCCGCTGAACATCATCAAAATACGGTCATTCTGATATCTGACGGATTTAATATCCATCGACTCATCATCGACAAACACCTTTTTCATGCCCTTAAAACGCCCAGGGTAATCCGTGATAGGAACAACCTTCAGCTCCCCATGAACACCATGAGGAGCCCCAATTTTGCCAATGACAATATTATTTTTAGCTGCGGATTGCGACGATAATGTCATCTTCTACCAAAACCTCAACATTCATCAATTCGCGCATATTGCTGCCGACCTTCAACTCAACCAAGTGCTCGAGAGTTCCCTGAATGATCTCGGCGCCAATAGCAAGCTTCTTTGTATCTTCCAGCTTGTGCTCAGCCTCAGCCTTGAACTCCTCGCGTTTCTGGCGCTCAATGCCGAAATGCTGGCGGATTGCCTGCAGATTCTGGAGATTATTCTGAGCCTGCTCATTGATTACACGTTTTTCCTCTATATCAATCTGCTGCAGTTCCAGGTTTACCTGTTCAATATTCTTTGTCAAATCGTCAATAATTCTTTTCTTTAACTTCTCTGTCAGCTTTGCCTTGATAGTAACAGGCATTTTAACTTTAATACTATCCATAACGTTTCCTCTTTTCATATTTGAATAGAAAAACAGCGGCCTTGCTCCCAAATAGGAAACACAGCCGCGTCTTTCAACAAATTTCCACAGTTACCTTTTTGTTCTGACGGGTAGCAGCAGCCTTAACGACCGTGCGCATCGCCTTAGCAATCTTTCCCTGCTTACCGATGACCTTACCCATATCATCAGGGGCAACATGTAATTCAAAGACCGTCATGTGTCCACCATCTTTTTCGTCAATTACGACTTGATCAGGATGGTCAACTAACGATTTGGCTATAATCTCGACAATCTCTTTCATGTGGATATCCTCTTTCTTATTTCTTCGCATGCTTCAAAGCATCGAATTTAGCCATAATACCCTGTTTCTTCAGCAAGGAACGAACCGTATCTGTCGGCTGAGCACCTTTCTGCATCCACTCGAGTGCCTTTGCTTCATCAACATTGACAACTGCAGGATCCTTCGTGGAATCATAGTTTCCAAGAATCTCAATGAAACGGCCGTCACGCGGAGCGCGGGAATCAGCAACAACAATGCGATAGAACGGATGTTTTTTAGCACCCATGCGATTCAAACGAATTTTAACTGCCATTATAAATTCACCTCCTTAAGGTAGTGTAAATATTCAATGCATAAACGGAAGCTTGAATCTTCCTAAGCCCATAGGACTCTTTTGCATTTTTTTCATTTTCTTCATCATTTTTTTCATTTCAGCAAACTGCTTAATGACTTTATTGACATCCTGCACACGTGTACCGCTGCCGAGAGCAATACGCTTGCGGCGGCTTCCGTTAATGACGGATATATCCGCGCGTTCCTTCGGCGTCATGGAACGGATAATTGCTTCGACATGCTTTATTTCCTTGCCGTTGAAGTCAACATCCACACCTTCGAGCTGTTTCTTGATATTTCCCATACCCGGAAGCATACCGAGGATCTGCTCAAATGAACCCATCTTTCTGACCTGCTGAAGCTGGTCAAGGAAATCATCCAGAGTGAACTCGTCCTTGCGGAACTTTTTCTCCATCTTCTGAGCTGTTTCGATGTCATAGACATCCTGCGCTTTCTCAATCAGGGAAAGCACATCACCCATACCGAGGATTCTGGAAGCCATACGGTCAGGATAGAAC
>NZ_CDXDFU010000124.1:0-1828 GCF_978017985.1 Schwartzia sp. (in: firmicutes)
ATATTCTTCCCAGCATTTCGGGCAGATGGTTGTTAATCGTAAGTTCAAGTATTTCTGTCTCTGCGTATTTTCGGCTCACTTCGCGCAGATACCGCACAGACAGCGAGGTATGCACGTATTGCGCGTTGATTGCAAGCCAAACAAGTTTATTGCTCATGTCATCACCTTTGTATATTATAACGCCTTTGTTCCAGTTTTGCCGTTGTTTTCTCTTTGCCTTGACGAAAAAAAGCTTGCAAACACCGCTGTCTTTATGCTAATATATTTGTGTTATGCATGAATGGTAAACATTGCTGTTTTAAGGAGGTGTTTTGCATGGCAAATGTATGTGAAATCTGCAACAAAGGTGAGCGCAGTGGTATGAACGTCAGCCACTCCCATTTGAAGACAAAACGCACATGGAAACCGAACATCCAGCGTGTTCGCGCAGTAGTTGATGGTGAGGTTAAACGTGTAAATGTCTGCACACGCTGCTTGCGTTCCGGCAAAGTTCAGCGCGCTATCTAATTCAAGATTTCAAAACAGCTGATATATCATAAGAGGAGCCGATTCCGTTTGGAATCGGCTCCTCTTATTTTTATTTCTTTTCTTTGTTTTCTTTTTCAGCTTTCGCTTTTCTTCTTCTCAGTTCATCGGAGACATGTAAAATCACCGTGAGGTCTTCCTGATTGAACTGGTACTTCTCCCCACAGAACTGGCATACTACCTCGGCATGGCCCTCGTCTACCATTGCCTGCAGGTCGTCATGGCCCAGGGTTACGAGAATATCTTCTGTGCGGATTTTTGAGCACTGGCACTTGAATGACAGGTCTGTTGTGGTAAGGAAATGAATATCCTCAAAGTCCTTCAGAACCTGTTCGATGATTCCTTTTCCGTCCAGTCCGTCGTTTACCATTGCTGAAACAGGCTGCAGGTCCTTCAGATTGTTTTCCAGCTTCTCTATTACTTCCTCCGAAGCATCCGGCAAAGGCTGCACGATAAATCCGCCTGCAGACTGTGTGATACCGTCCTTGCCAATCAATACACCCAATGCCACGCTTGATGGTGTCTGCTCGGACTGGAAAAGATACTGTGTGACATCCTCGGCGATTTCGCCTGTATGGATTTCACAGCTTCCCGTGAACGGTTCTTTCACCCCTGTGAAGCGTGTAACAGACAGAAGGCCCTGTCCTATGCCCTCTCCCACAGCAAGCTTTCCGTTATTAAGCGGAAGCTCGATTTCAGGGTGTTTGACATATCCGCGTACAAATCCGTCTGATGAAGCGTCTGCAGTGACATTACCAAGCGGGCCGTCACCGTTGAATTTCAGCGTGATACATTCTTTTTCTTTCAGGTTTGCAGCCATCAAAAGCGCGGCAGTCATTGTACGTCCGAGAGCAGCCGTAGCCAGCGCGCCGCAGTTATGTCTGCGTGCTCCTTCTTTTACTAAATCCGTAGTAACAGCCGCGTATATTCGAATACCTTCGGATGTTGCTTTTACTAATTGGTCCATACTAACTCCTTAAATTTCAACTTCTTCGATTATTTCTTTTGTATATAAGTCATAGATTCTAACGTATTTTTTCGATAAATCAAGCATTGCAATAGTCTGTCTGCCGTCGCTGCGTTTTGAAAGGGACGGAGAGCCCGGATTGATAAAAATGCATCCGTCGTCCTTTTCTATGCCTGCAACATGGGTATGTCCGCTTATAAAGATGTCCGCATGCAGCTTTTTTGCAAGTTGCATTTTTTCTTCTTTCGTTTCCGTAACATCGCCATGTGTCATAACAAAGTGAAAACCATCGATGTACGAAAATAAATACGGATAAACAAGCGGTATATCAAGGAC
>NZ_CDXDFU010000125.1:0-14512 GCF_978017985.1 Schwartzia sp. (in: firmicutes)
GCTTAGGTCTTCTTTTTGGCTTTATTAAAGTATGATAGAATAGTGATAAGTAACATGGAGGGATAGTTTTGAAACTCATTGCTGGACTTGGTAATCCCGGAAATGAATATGCTGTGACAAAGCATAATGTCGGCTTCATGCTCGTAGACGAGCTCGCAAAAAAATTTAATGCTTCTTCGTGGAAAACACAGGAAAATGCGCTGGTGGCATCAGTATATATCGGAGCGGAAAAGGTTTTGCTGGTAAAACCACAGACGTTCATGAATGAAAGCGGAAGAGCGATAGGTCCGCTGCTTTCATGGTATAAACTCACTCCCGAGGATTTAATTGTCGCACATGATGACATGGATATTCCTGCGGGAACTATCCGCATAAGGAAGAAAGGAAGCTCCGGTGGTCATAACGGTATGAAATCCATTCTTGCACATGTCAAAGATGAAAATTTTCCGCGTGTGCGTATCGGAATCGGACGTCCGGGCGAACATTCCACCGTTATACACCATGTTTTAAGCCCGTTTAACACGGAAGATGCTGCGGCGGTAAGCGAAGCAATAAAGCAGCTTGTTCCGGCTGTCGAATGTATTGTAAAAGATGGCGTTGATTTAGCCATGAATCGTTTTAACCCGCGTAAAGTAAAGAAAAGTAAGGATGAATGACATGCCAGATAAACGCAAAAAGAATTCGGAGATAACAGCTCTTTTTGCTGCTGCCGATGGGGAAATATACGACGCTCCCGGAGTAGAGGCATTGGCCAGAATTGATGATAGAATCATTGAGCTGGAGCCCGAGGATTTAATTCCTCTGCCGGAAACGGCTGATTTAATGTTTCTTCCGGACAGAAAGGCAATCGGAAGAAATGCGGACGGAGAAATAGTAGAGCTGGACGGGGTTGCTGTATCCGCTATTTTGCCCGCAGGATATACGAGGTTGTTTCTGCCTGCGTTCAAAAAGAAAAAGAATGCAGGTATGCTTCCATTGTACGGATATACGGCAGTTGTTCTTTATCGGGATGAGCTTTACGCGGCTGCTGTATATACTGATGAAAATCATAAATGGGACCCGGCAGGGTACAATACAGGTTCACTGAAAAAGCTGGTAAAACAGGTAAAGAAGGATTTGCCTGACAACAGGCTTGTCAGTCATCTGGCAAACTGCTCTTTGGAGTGGCACTGTCTTACTGCGCAAAACATCTTTTATCACCGTTGGGAAGCAGGAATACCTACTTCGCCTGCGTGCAACGCGAACTGTTTAGGCTGTATTTCACTTCAGCCCGCAGAGTGTTGTCCTTCGCCGCAGGAAAGAATAGCCTTCCGGCCGACGGTAGAAGAGGTTGCTGACCTCGGCACATATCATCTGCTGACAGCACCGGAAGCAATAATCAGCTTTGGTCAGGGCTGTGAGGGCGAGCCTTCGCTTGCGGCAGATACGATATCCGAGGCAATCAAAAAGATTCGGCAAAAGACCTCAAACGGTCAGATTAATATGAATTCCAACGCAGGCTACACAGAAGGAATCAAAAAAATTGTTGATGCGGGACTGGACAGTATGCGTGTCAGCATTATCAGCGCAAACGATGAGAGCTATTCCGCGTATTACAGATGCAGCTATGCATTGAAAAATGTAAAAGAGTCAATAAAATATGCATTGGAGCATGGTGTATATATTTCACTCAATATGCTGTACTTCCCGGGATTTAATGACAGAGAAGAAGAAGCTGCTGCATGGGTTGAATTCCTCAAGGAATATCCAATACAGATGATTCAGGTACGGAACCTTAACATTGATCCGGACGTTTTTGCCTCAGTTATGCCGAAAGCCAAGGGGGAGCTTTTGGGGACAAAGGCTTTCATTAACATGCTGGCCGATGCCCGTCCTGATTTAGTTATCGGTAATTTCAGTCATTATCAGGGAAACAATCATAAAGTTTAAAATTAAAAGAGGATTTTGGCGTTCCAGGTGGAATATATATAGAATAAGGGTTATATTATTTTGTTGATAGTGGAGAGGAGTGTCCAAGTTATGGCTATGGATGAGCAGGATTGGAAAACCTTTAAAGAAAAGCTTAAGGGCCGTACAGAGATTGATCTTGATTTATATAAAGAACCACAGATGAAACGCCGTATCGGCAATCTCGTTTCAAGGAATAATTTTGATTCCTTCTCTGGATATTTTGACCACGTTGCAAAGGACAAGGATGATTTTGCGGCATTCATCGAGTATCTGACGATTAACGTATCGGAATTTTTCCGTACTCCGGATAAATTTTCCAAACTGGAGACGGACGTTATTCCTGACCTCATGAAACGCTCTCCTAAACTCAATATATGGAGCGCAGGCTGCTCCATCGGTGCGGAGCCGTATTCGCTCGCTATGATTCTCAAGGAAATGACTCCGAATACAAAGCATCGTATTTTGGCCAGTGACCTGGATATTGAAATTTTGGCAAAAGCGAAACGCGGTATTTATCAGGAGAATGAAATCAAGAGCATGAGCTCCCAGCGAATTGCCAAGTATTTCGATAAAACCGCCGACGGAAAATATGCAGTTAAGGACGAAATCAAACGCTGCATAGAATTTAAGCGCCACAATCTGCTTAAAGACCCGTTCGAAAAAGATTTTGATTTAATCCTGTGCCGCAATGTTGTTATATACTTCACCGAGGCAGCAAAGGATGAGCTCTATGCCCACTTCTTTGAAGCTTTAAAGCCGGGAGGAATCTTATTTGTCGGTGCTACGGAAGCAATTCTGAACTTCCGTAAGTTAGGCTATACAAGCTATCAGCCATTCTTCTATCAGAAACCACTGGAATGATGCTTTCTTCCATTGAATTGCGAGGCGGTGCAAACTAATGTTAGCAAATCCACAAATGGAAAAAATGAATAGTGATTCGCTAAAAGCACTGCAGTTAGAACGCTTAAAGAAAACGTTTAAGTGGGCATACTCAAAAAGCAGTTTTTACAAGAAAAAATTTGATGAAGCAGGGATTGCTCCGGATAATTTGGAAGAATTGGATGACATTGGGAAATTCCCATTCACTTCAAAAAAGGAACTGCAGATGGTTTCAGCAATGGAGCTTCTGACAATTCCTTTCAGCGGTCTTGCGCGAATCAGCCTGTGGGAGCATCCGCAGAAGATGATTCACATGTATACCATGAATGATATTGCCGCCAATATCGATATGACAGCCCGTGTTCTGACCGCGTCAGGAATAACGAGGGCTTCCGTTGTCGGTGTGCTCGGCGATATGGCTGACAGTGGACTGACTGACTCACAGCAGGCACTGGAATTACTTGGAGCAACCGCGGTTCCTTTAAGCACAGATTATGAACGTATACTAGAGCTGATGAAGGTTTCAAGTATAGATACGCTTATCGGCTCGGCAAGACGTATTCTTAGACTTGTTATTCAGCTGCAGGCAAGTGGAATCGAAATAACTGATTTCCCGCTGCGCAAGATAATCTGTCTTAACGAAACATTCCAGAATCCGCTTAAAATGCACATTGAAAAAAGGACGGGCACAGAGGTTTATGATTTATTTTCCTCTGCCGAATTTGGCTGCATAGGTATGGTCTATCAGTGTGAATGCCACATCGGACAGCATTTGCAACAGGACTATTTCTATCCTGAAGTTATAGCCTTTGGAAGTGATGAACCGATTTCCGATGTTAATCAGATGGGTGAGCTTGTTATTACGACTCTTATGGCAGAAGCGATGCCGATTATACGATGCCGTACAGGACAGGCTGTTATGCGGATAAGTGAGCCCTGTTCATGTGGAAGGACCTTCCTCCGTATTACGACACCCATGGGGGCCTATTAATGTACAGCAACTGTGAACATCGATAATAAAATTTACGTACAGCTTGTCAAAATTGAGACAAGCTGTATTTTTTATTTGAAGATAATACAAATGAGTTGTATAATAAGACACAAAAATTATCATTATTGATAAAAATTTGGAGTAGGGTGGAATGAGCATGCGCAGTGATGTAGTAAAAAAAGGGCCAACAAGATGTGCCCATCGTTCTCTTTTTTATGCTTTGGGATTCGGACCGGAAGATATAAAAAAACCTCTTATCGGTATTTGCAACTCCTTCAATGAAGTTATTCCCGGCCACGTACATTTGCGTACTATTGCTGATGCAGCGAAGCTTGGTGTTGCTGCTGCCGGCGGTACACCGATGGAATTTCCTGCAATCGGTGTATGCGATGGAATTGCAATGGGCCATACAGGAATGAAGTTTTCGCTTGCAAGCCGTGAGCTGATTGCGGATTCAATCGAGGCTGTTGCTACAGCATCAGGATTTGATGGTCTTGTGCTTATTCCGAACTGCGACAAGGTAGTGCCGGGTATGCTTATGGCAGCCGCACGTCTTAATATTCCTTCTGTTGTTGTCAGCGGCGGTGCTATGCTTGCAGGACGTTATAAAGGAAAAGATGTCAGTGTAAGTCAGGCTTTTGAGGCTGCAGGCAAGTTTGCTTCCGGTGAAATATCCGAAGCAGAGATGGCAGAAATCGAAGAAAGTGTCTGCCCGGGATGCGGTTCCTGTGCCGGTCTTTTCACGGCTAATACAATGAACTGTCTTACTGAAGTACTTGGTATGGGCCTTCCGGGCAACGGAACGATTCCTGCCGCATACACAGGTGCAAGACAGCGCCTGGCCCGCCGTGCAGGTGAGGTTGTAATGAATCTTGTAAAGAATGACATTAAACCTCGTGATATTCTCACAAAAGAAGCTTTTGAAAATGCAATCACTGTCGATATGGGTATCGGCGGCTCGTCCAATACGGTTCTTCACTTGACTGCAATCGCTCACGAGGCAGGCATTGAAATTCCTGCTCCGCTTTTCGATGAAATCAGCCGCAAGACTCCGTACATCACGAAGCTCAGCCCGGGCGGTACATACCATATTCAGGATCTCAATGAAGCAGGCGGTATTCCTGCAGTTATGAAGGAACTTTCCAAAAAAGGATTGATTCATCTTGATGCGCTGACTGTAACAGGAAAAGTCGGTGACAGAATCAAAAACGCTGAAATTACCCGTCCGGATGTAATTCACAGTGTTGAGAATCCGTATCGAAATGAGGGCGGCATTGCAATACTGAAGGGTAATTTGTGCCCTGATTACGCGGTTGTCAAAGCTTCCGCAGTCAAAGAAGATATGCTCACATACAAGGGCACTGCAAAATGCTATGACTCCGAAGAAGATGCAATAAATGCTATCATGGGCGGCAAGATTCATGACGGCGATGTTGTTGTCATCCGCTATGAGGGTCCTAAGGGTGGTCCGGGTATGCAGGAGATGCTGAACCCGACAGCTGCAATCACAGGTATGGGATTGAAAGTCGGATTGATAACAGATGGACGTTTCAGCGGAGCAAGCCAGGGAGCATGTATCGGACATATTTCGCCTGAGGCTATGGCCGGCGGCCCGATTGGTCTCATAAAAGACGGAGATATAATTTCCATTGATATTCCAAACCGCAAGCTTGAGCTTGAGGTTAGCGACGAAGAACTTGAAAAACGCCGCAAAGAGTGGAAGCAGCCTGAGCCGAAGATTAAGACAGGCTACCTTGCACGTTATGCAAGACTGACAACATCTGCGAGCACAGGTGCTGTCCTCAAGTAAAAATTATTTAATAGCAGCTCTTGGCTTTATGCCACGGGGCTGCTATTGTTTTTAATGAAAGTTTTGCCTGTGGCAAAACTGGAACGAAGGCGTTATAACTCGAAGCCGTGCTTCTCGTTGAAACGCTGACAGATGGAGTTTTGCCTGTGGCAAAACTTGATATAAGGCGTTATAATAAAAATGAACTAATTATCATAGAATGGAGAATAAATTTGCATATTGTATTGATTGAACCGGAAATACCCGGAAATACAGGCAACATTGCCAGATTGTGCGCCGCGACAGGCTTCACGCTTCATCTGGTAAAGCCTCTGGGCTTTTCTGTCGATGATAAATACTTGAAACGTGCAGGATTGGATTACTGGCATCTTGTTTCAATTGAGTATCATGATAATTTCCAGGCTGTTTTAGACAAGTATCCGAACAATAATTTTTACTTTTTCTCATCAAAAGCTCCACAAAGCCACTGTGATGTATCGTACACAGAGGATGATTTTCTCGTTTTCGGAAAGGAAACTGCAGGTATCCCCGAGAATATTTTAAGTGAACATTGGGATTCCTGCGTGCGGATTCCCATGAGGGGAGAAGCGCGGTGCTTGAATCTTTCCAATGCTGTTGCCGTTGCATCTTATGAAGCACTGCGTCAGCTTGATTTCTACAGCTTGAAGATAGTAGGGCAAGAAGCAATTTAATAATGGGTGATATTTTTGTTTGATAAATCTTTGGTACTTCAGAAATTAAACGATATTTTAAATGATAATCAAATTTTGGTTGATGAACCGATGAATCGGCATTCGACCTTTAAAATCGGTGGAAACGCTGATTATTTTGTGATGCCTTCATCTATTGAAGAAGTGCAGTCTGTTTTCAAAATTTCAAAGGAATGTGATGTTCCTGTTACGGTATTGGGCAACGGTTCCAATATTCTCGTGTCGGATGATGGAATTAGGGGTATAGTCTGCTCCTTTGGAAGCCCTTTTTCGTATATCAAACCACAAAATGACAAAGTGATTGTAGGCGCAGGAACTATTCTCGGCGCAGTTTCTAAATGGGCAGGAGAAAATTCTCTGACGGGAATGGAGTTTGCAGTCGGTATCCCCGGCAGTGTCGGCGGGGCTGTTTTTATGAATGCAGGTGCCTATGATGGTGAAATGAAGAATGTTGTTACCGGGGTAACTGCCGTTTCATTTGATGGAGAGGTTTTCCATTATGATGCAGATCAGCTCGGATTTTCGTATCGTCACAGTATTTTCCAGGATAACAACCAGATAATCTGTGAGATTGAACTGTCTTTGAAAAAAGGCGAACAGGAAGAAATTTCCGCAAAGATGAAGGATTTCACTCAGCGGCGTATTCAGAAGCAGCCGCTTGAATTCCCAAGTGCAGGAAGTACCTTCAAACGTCCTGAAGGGTATTTTGCCGGAACATTGATAGAACAGACGGGGCTTAAAGGCTTCCGCGTCGGTGGTGCAGAGGTTTCTCCAAAGCACGCAGGCTTTGTAGTCAATACAGACCATGCCACCGCCAAGGACGTTCTTGAGCTGATACATGAGGTACAGCGGCGTGTAAATGAAAAGCACCATGTCATGCTGCAGCCTGAGGTAAGGATGATAGGAAAGTTTAGGAACCACTGATTAATCTTTTCATATAAAGGGGAGTGATGCGTCATGCGTCTAAGCTTTTTGGGAGCTGCTCACACGGTTACCGGTTCTTGTTACCTGCTTGAAACGAACGACCACAAAATCCTTATTGACTGCGGAATGTTTCAGGGTTCAAAAAGGATTAGAGAGTACAATTATGAAGAGTTTAGTTTTACCCCTGCAGCGATTGACTGCGTAATAGTCACTCATGCCCACGTAGACCACTGCGGACTTCTTCCGAAGCTCTATCACGACGGGTTTAAGGGTGATATTTACGCAACGAAATCGACATGTGACCTTGCCAGGATTATGCTGCCTGATTCGGCGCATATCCAAAAATCCGATACAGAATTATTAAACAGAAAGGGACAGCGAAGCGGTGAAAAACCAATAAAGCCGTTGTATACGATTGATGATGCAACTGCCTGCCTGAAGCATTTTTCATCCGTTCCTTATGAAGAACCCTTAAATCTGTTTGATTCAATTCAGGTTGTTTTTTACGATGCCGGACACATAATGGGCTCGGCCATTGTTGAAGTGAATGTTACCGAAGAAGGCAAAACCACAAAACTTGTTTTCTCGGGAGACCTGGGCCAGCCGGATCAGCCGATTATCAAAGACCCGACATTTTTAAAGGGTGCAGATTTCCTTCTTGTCGAATCTACATACGGAGACCGTGTGCATCAGATTTACGACAAAGAGGAAGCACTGGCTGAAATAATCAATGATACTATGGACCGCGGAGGAAATGTTATCATTCCTGCCTTTGCGGTAGGTCGTACTCAGACATTGTTATATTATCTTTACCGTCTGTGGAAATCCGGACGGATTGATGATGTTCCTGTTATTTTGGACAGTCCTTTGGCAATTGCAGCTACAAGGATTTTCTTGGAGAACAGCCAGGATTTTGACGAAGAAGCCGTTGAAATGCTGACCAAAGGCGGAAAAATTCCCAGTATGCCGCATCTGCGTGTCTGTGAAACAGCAGCAGAGTCAAGGGCGTTGAACAGTTCGGAAAGCTCCGCCATCATTATTTCAGCCAGCGGCATGGCAGATGCAGGACGAATCCTGCACCACTTAAAACATAATCTCTGGAGACCTGAATCTACTGTGCTCTTTGCAGGCTATCAGGCTGACGGGAGCTTGGGACGCAGACTTGTTGACGGAATAAAGCGTGTACGCGTTTTAGGTGAAGAGATTGCCGTACAGGCGCAGATAAAAATGCTCGACGGCTTTTCCGCTCATGCCGACAGCAAACAGATTATCGAATGGATAAGCCACCTCACCGAGCCTATACCGGCAAAAATATTTGTCGTACATGGTGAACCGACTGCACAGGAGGCTTTAAAGGCTCAAATTCAGAAAGAATTTGGAATTGAAGTTTATGTTCCGTTCCGTGGAGATGTAGCAAAAATCTCCGGACGCAGCAGCACGATAGAAGTATCCAACATGCCGAAGGTTTCAGTCGAAATGGAGATGGAGGATACCCTTCGCGGCTTCGATTCCGAATATCGTCACATCAGACGCAGCATTATGCAGTTTGTTATCCGCCGTCCTGACATGATGGATCCGATAACACGTGCGTTTGAAAAAGGCTGGCGTTATATGAAAAAACTGCTCAGCCCGTTCAGCGGAATGTAAGTGTTTATTGTATACATTATAGATAAACAGCGTTTTACATTGACGCTCTATAGTTTGTGTGTTAACATGATAAAAAAGAATTTTGCCTTTTGAAATTAGTCCTGTGAGGCTGATAAGAGGAGCTTGCCGTTCATCGGTGTATTATATGGTTAACTATAGCTTTCTTATGCCCTTGCATGAGAAAGCTTTTTTTATTACAAGATTACTAAGGAGCTGATTCGGTTGGAAAAAAACGCAATTACTATGCGTGGAAAACATGTTCTTGGGTTGGAATATTTTAGCCCGGAAGAAATTCAACTGGTGTTGTCGACCGCAAAAGAGATGAAAACAATTATTCATCGAGACATAAAGAAGGTACCGACATTACGTGGAAAATCTATTGTAACAGTATTCTATGAACCGAGCACCCGAACAAGAACTTCCTTTGAGACAGCAGGCAAATATCTTGGCGCTGATGTCGTTAACATCACAGCAGGAACAAGCAGCATCGTAAAAGGCGAGAGTCTTCGTGATACACTGCTTACGGTTGAGGCAATGGGCTTCGACGCTATCGTTATGCGCCACAAGCAGGAGGGCGCTGCTGAATACGCAACAAAGGTTGTCAATCATCCTGTAATCATAAATGCCGGAGACGGAGCTCATGCCCATCCGTCTCAGGGACTCCTGAACCTGTTTACTCTTCTTGAGCACAAGGGTCATCTGGAAGGCTTAAAGGTGGCAGTTTTGGGCGATATCCTCCACAGCCGCGTAGCACGCTCAGATATCTGGGGTATGCGCAAAATGGGAATCGAGCTGCACTTTGCAGGCCCGAAAACACTTCTGCCGCGCTTCCTGTCGGAAGAACCGGGAATTGTTATCCATGACCGAATCGAAGATGCTATTAAAGACGCAGATGCCATAGAAGTTTTGAGAATACAGCTTGAACGTCAGAAAGCCGGTTTGTTCCCGTCAAACCGTGAATACGCACGAATCTTTGGAATCAACAACGAGCGTCTGGCTCTTGCCAAGGACGATGTTCTTATCCTTCACCCGGGTCCAATGAATAAAGGTCTTGAAATTTCACCGTATGTCGCATACGGCGACCATTCCGCTATTCAGGAACAGGTACAGAACGGTGTTGCAATTCGTATGGCACTTTTGACTTTAGTCTTGACAGGGGGCAAACAGGCATGAAGCAAATCATTAAAGGCGGACGTGTAATTGATCCTGCAAACCAGTTTGATGGAATTGCTGATATCTTGATTGAAGACGGTAAAATCGCAAAAATAGCAAAATCTATTAAAGATAAAGACGCTGAGGAAATTGATGCAAGCGGAAAAATCGTAACACCGGGACTCATTGATATGCATGTTCATTTCCGTGAACCGGGTCAGGAAGCAAAAGAGGATTTCAGAACCGGCGGCAATGCGGCAGCAGCCGGTGGATTTACTACTGTCGCTACCATGCCGAACACAAAGCCTGTTGTAGATAATGCGGCTCTTATCCGCAGTCTGCAGGAACGTGCGCAGCAGGTCAGCAAGGTTCACATTGAGTTAATCGGAGCTTTGACAAAAGGCCAGGAGGGCAAGGAACTTGCAGAGGTCGGAGATATGACACTCTCCGGCGCAGTCGCTTTCTCCGATGACGGTCATTACGTTAAAAGCGCCAAAATGCTTCTCAACGGCTTTGATTATCTCAGAACCTTCGATAAAGTCATCATCAACCATGACGAGGAATCCAGCCTCGTTGAAGAAGGTCTTATGAACGAAGGACACCGAAGCGCTATGCTGGGTGTTAAAGGCAGACCGACAGTTGCAGAGGATATTGCCGTTGCCCGTGATATCATGCTGGCAGAATACGCCGATGCCCGTGTGCATGTTGCGCATATCAGCTCGGCAAACGCTGTAGATATCGTCCGTCAGGCAAAGAAGCGCGGAGTAAAGGTTACTGCAGAGGTAACACCGCACCATCTGACAATGACTGACGAATGTGTGGATTTGCGTGACAGCGATACAAAGGTAAATCCGCCGCTTCGCAGCCAGAAGGACGTTGACGCAATGTGTGCAGGCCTTAAAGACGGCACCATTGATATGATTGCAACGGATCATTCTCCTCATGCTGAGGAAGAAAAGGATCAGGAATACGGCCTTGCGCCAAGCGGATTCCCTGGCCTTGAGACTGCATTGGGCGTTTTGATGACTGACCTCGTAAAAACAGGAAAGATTGAACTTCCGCTGCTGATTGAGAAAATGACTGCAGCACCTGCACGTATCTTTAATCTCAAGGGCGGCAGCCTGAGCGTCGGAGCACCGGCAGATGTAACGGTTATTGACCCGGATTTGGAGTGGACAGTGGACGAATCCGAATTTTATACGATTGGAACGCATTCTCCGTTTGCCGGACGCGAGCTTGTCGGACGAGCTGTCCTGACAATGGTTGACGGAAAAATTGTAATGCGTGATGGCAAGGTAATAGATTGATTGGAGGCGCCGCGTTTGGACGGAAAACTTATATTAGAGGACGGAACAGTATTTCACGGTAAGCTGCTCAATAATATGAAAGCAACCGGTGAAGTTGTGTTCAATACAGGAATGACGGGGTATCAGGAGATTTTGACTGACCCTTCCTACTGCAGACAGATTGTTACGTTAACGTATCCTCTTGTCGGCAACTACGGAATCGCAGATATTTTCATGCAGTCCAGAAAATCCTTTGTTAACGGCTTCATTATTGGTGAGCTGTGCGAGCAGGGAAGCAACTGGCATCTTGAAACAGAGCTCACAGATTTCCTCACCAAACAGGGAATTCCATGCCTGTATGATGTAGATACAAGAGCTGTAACAAAGCATATCCGCGCAGCAGGTACAATGAAGGGCATTATTGTCCCAGAGGATGCCGCAAAAACGGAAATTGACGAGCTGTTTGCTGTGCCTATCAAAAAAGAGGTTGTAAGCGAAGCAACAACTCCGAATGTATATAAAATGGAAAACGACGGCCCTCACGTTGTTGTCATGGACTTCGGAATCAAGCAGAATATCCTTGATTCCCTGCACGAATGGGGCTGTAATCTGACTGTTGTTCCGGCTAACACGACAGCAGAAGAAGTGATGAACCTGAATCCGGACGGAATCTTCCTGTCCAACGGCCCCGGAGACCCGAAGGATATTCCGGAAGTAATTGAGAACGTGAAAAAGCTCATCGGCAAAAAACCGATGTTTGGAATCTGTCTCGGACACCAGATTTTAGGTTTGGCTTTAGGTGCAAACACATATAAATTGAAATTTGGACATCGAGGCTCAAATCAGCCTGTTAAAAATCTTGAGACAGGCCGTGTCTACATAACCTCTCAGAACCACGGCTATGCAGTTGATGAGGATTCGCTGAAGGGACTGCCCCTTGTGGTTACTCACCGTTCCATAAATGACGGAACAGTCGAAGGAATGAAGCATACAGAGCTTCCGATTTTCTCCGTTCAGTTCCATCCGGAAGCATCGCCGGGTCCGACAGACAATACATATTTGTTTGACCAATTTGTGTCCATGCTGCCAGGGGAGGAATAAGTAGTGCCGAAAAAAGCATATTTGAAAAAAGTAATGGTCATAGGTTCAGGCCCGATTATCATAGGACAGGCAGCAGAGTTTGACTATGCAGGCTCTCAGGCTTGCCGTGCCTTGAAAGAAGAAGGGCTTGAGGTTGTTCTTGTAAACAGTAATCCGGCAACTATCATGACGGATACACATATAGCAGACAGGGTATATATCGAACCGTTGACGGTAGACTTCCTTGAGGAAATTATCAGCAAGGAACGCCCGGACGGTCTTTTGGCAACCCTTGGCGGACAGGCAGGTCTGAACCTTGCTGTTGAGCTGGCTGAAAAGGGTGTACTTAAAAAGTACGATGTTGAGCTTCTGGGAACTCCGCTGGAGGCTATCAAAAAAGCTGAGGACAGAGAGCTCTTCAAAGAGACAATGCAGAAATTGGGCGAACCTATCCCTGAAAGTACCATTGTCGAAGATGTTGAGTCCGCAGTCCGCTTCGCAAATGAAATCGGATACCCGATTATCGTCCGTCCTGCATATACCATGGGCGGAACAGGCGGCGGTATTGCCGACAACGAAGAAGAGCTGATTGAGATTGTAATAAAAGGTCTCAAATACAGTATGATAGGGCAGGTTCTGATTGAGCGCAGCGTTGCCGGCTGGAAAGAAATCGAGTACGAGGTAATGCGCGACGGCAACGATAACTGCATCACCGTCTGCAACATGGAAAATGTTGATCCTGTTGGTGTCCATACCGGTGACAGCGTGGTTGTTGCTCCTTCTCAGACATTGTCTGACCATGAGTATCAGATGCTCAGAAGCGCCAGCCTTCGCATTATCCGCGAGCTTGGCATCGAGGGTGGCTGCAACGCTCAGTATGCATTAGACCCGAAAAGCAACCAGTATTACGTCATTGAGGTAAACCCGCGTGTCAGCCGTTCCTCGGCTTTGGCTTCCAAAGCTACAGGCTATCCGATTGCAAAGGTTTCCGCAAAGATTGCTATCGGATACACGCTTGATGAAATCACAAATGCCGTAACTCAGAAAACGAAGGCATGCTTCGAACCGTCCCTCGACTACTGTGTAGTCAAGTTCCCACGCTGGCCTTTCGATAAGTTCGTCTATGCAGACCACACCCTCGGTACTCAGATGAAGGCTACGGGCGAGGTCATGTCCATTGACCGCAACTTCGAAGGTGCTCTTTTGAAGGCAGTCCGTTCACTCGAGATCGGAGTCAACCGTCTCCACCTCGAAGCAATGAACGATTGGGACGACAGCAGAGTACTTAAAAACCTGAGTAAAATCAACGATCAGCGCCTGTTTGTTATTGCTGAGGCATTCCGCCGTGGAATCGCAGATATCGATGAAATATACGATATCACTAAGATAGACAAGTGGTTCCTGCAGAAGATTAAAAACATCTCTGATATCGAGATTCAGATAAGCAAGGGCGGTATCACACCGTCTCTTATGCGCGCAGCAAAGGATGTCGGACTGGCAGACCAGTCCATTGCAGAGCTGTGCGGCAAAACAATGGATGAAATCCGCACACTGCGTAAATCCATGAACATCATTCCGTGCTACAAGATGGTTGATACCTGCGCAGCCGAGTTTGAAGCAGCAACGCCGTACTACTACTCCACTTACAAAGGAACGGAAAACGAAGTTACCGCTTCCAAGAAACGTAAAGTAATAGTCTTGGGCTCCGGCCCGATCCGTATCGGACAGGGTGTCGAGTTCGACTACTGCTCGGTTCACTCTGTCTGGGCACTCAGGGAAATGGGAATTGAGGCTATCATAATCAATAACAACCCTGAGACAGTAAGTACAGACTTCGATATCTCCGACCGTCTTTACTTCGAGCCGCTCACTACTGAAGATGTTCTCAACATCATCGACCAGGAAGAGCCGGAGGGCGTCATTGTCCAGTTTGGCGGACAGACTGCCATCAACCTCGCATCTTCCCTGCAGAAGGCAGGCATAAAGATTTTCGGTACTTCTGTTGACGGAATTGACCGCGCAGAGGACCGTGAGCGCTTCGATGAGGTACTCAATCAGACACAGATTCCGCGTCCGCGTGGAA
>NZ_CDXDFU010000126.1:0-11184 GCF_978017985.1 Schwartzia sp. (in: firmicutes)
ATTCACACGCTGGAAAAAACGGCAGAAAAGGTTGCCGAATCCTTTAACCGCAATGCAATTCACGCGACTAATGCTGTAAAAACAGCAATAGCTGAAGAATTGGAAACGAAGGATACTTTGAATCCCGTAGAGACAGCTGCTGCGGTTTTTCCTGATCAGCCCGCCCTGCAGCAGGCATATCAGGAAGAGCTTCGCAAAAAGGGCTTTCAGGACGACCAGAATATAAAGGTTGAAAAAGAGCCCATCATGAAAAAGCTGGTAAATCATAAGCTGAGAACGGATACCGGAATTGAATTATCCATTCCCGTAGAGTATTTTGACAGCACAGATTTTCTGGAGTTTCAAAAGCTCGAAAACGGCACTATGAATATTACCTTGAAAAATATTTCAAATATAATCAACCGCTTGAATTAAATCGTATACCAAAGCAAGAAAGGACGACCCGTATTTATGTTTTCTCCTAAACTTGATGAAATCAAGAAGGATGTGTTAAAAAAATCAAGTTCTTTGTTCGAACAGATAGACACAGTTTCCGAGTTCAACACGAAAAAGGTACTGGATGCCATGCGAAAGCTGAAGGTATCCGACGCACATTTCAATACTACCTCCGGCTATGCGTATGATGATATCGGACGTCAGAAGCTGGATGAATTGTTTGCTGAGGTTTTCGGTGCAGAGCGTGCGCTCGTCCGCACTCATTTTGTTTCCGGAACACATGCACTGGCTACTGTACTTTTTGGTATCCTGCGTCCCGGCGACCAGTTGGTTTCTATCACCGGCAAGCCGTACGACACGATGCAGACTGTTATCGGCTACGATAATCCGTCACCGGGTTCATTGAAGGAATTCGGTATTTTATATGATGAGGTTCCTATCGTAGATAATCAGGTGGCATACGATCTGATTCCGGAAAAAGTAACCTCAAAGACAAAGATGGTCTTGATTCAGCGCTCACGCGGCTACAGTATGCGCAATCCGTTGAGCCTGGATGATATCAGCAAAATTTGTTCTATCGTAAAAGGCATCAATCCTGACTGTGTCTGCTTTGTAGATAACTGCTATGGCGAATTTATAGATACAAAAGAGCCTGTACAGGTGGGTGCCGACATTATGGCCGGATCGCTCATCAAAAATCCGGGCGGCGGAATCGCACCTACGGGCGGATATATAGTCGGAAAGGATAAATTGGTTGAGCTTGCCTCCTACCGCCTCACCTCTCCGGGAATGGGGGACGAGTTGGGGGCCTCTCTGGCGAATAACCGTTTAATTTTCCAGGGACTGTTCCTGGCACCGCATGTTGTCGCACAAGCAGTAAAGGGTGCTATTTTCGCTGCAGGCGTATTTGAAGCTCTTGGCTTTAATACATCTCCAAAATCCACGGAGGCGCGAGGGGACATTATTCAGGCAATCGAGCTTGGAAATGCCGAAAATCTTATCGCATTTTGCCGCGGTCTGCAGTTTAATTCTCCTGTAGATTCTTTTGCGGCTCCTGAGCCTTGGGATATGCCGGGATATGCAGACCAGGTCATCATGGCCGCAGGAACATTTGTTCAGGGCGCGTCAATTGAGTTAAGCGCAGACGGTCCGATGCGCGAACCGTATGCTGTATATCTTCAGGGCGGTCTGACGTTCGAGCATGCCGTTATTGGTATCCTGGGTGCAGCCAACGAAGTTATTAAAGAATAAAAAATGCCGCATGTGTTTTTACGCACATGCGGCATTTTTCTTTTACATCTGTCTGTATACGCCTATAACCAAACCTAAAATCTGCACATCTTTTTCGTAGAACGGCTCCATGGAATCGTTTTCGGGAACCAGTTTTACGCAGTCCTTTTCTTTATAGAATCTTTTTACCGTTGCTTCTTCCTGATTGACCAAAGCAACAACAACCTGACCGTCTTTTGCGGTGTTTTGCTGACGGACGATAACATAGTCGCCGTCAAAGATACCGATATTTATCATACTTTCGCCTTTAACCTTCAGCATAAAGGTGTCATCCTTTGTGCCTAAGAGGTTGGTAGGAAGAGCGAAGGTTTCTTCAATATTTTCCTCAGCGGAGATAGGGACGCCGGCAGCAACTGTTCCGACCAGAGGTACAAGAACTGTATTGCTCCATGGGTTATCTTCCATAAGGTCGATTGCTCTTGGTTTGGTAGGGTCGCGACGTATCATACCGTGGTCTTCCATCTGGTCAAGATAAGCATGAACCGTAGAACTGGATTTCAGCCCGACAGCCTGACCGATTTCACGGACAGATGGTGGGTAGCCGCGATCTTTCAAAAACTGTTTAATAAGTGCGTAAATGCTTTCTCGACGTTGTGCAGAAGTTTGATTATGCCGGGCCATTATTTTCACTCCTTATTTACTTCCGATAATTTATACTTATCGGAAGTTTTACTACTTTCTAGATTTAGTATACCATATATATGTTCGGTTTTAAAGATATATTTTATAAATAAACTCTCAATTGTTTACAATTCAAACGCATTAATATAATGCTGTACCCTATGTGTCGCATCCGGAAAAACATATATTTCTACCACATCGAAGCGGAAGCGTGTCTGTTCAAGGTGTTTTACATGCGCATACCACATAGCCGTATGTATTATTCTGTCCTGTTTGTATTTTGTTACAGCCAATGCAGGCGCACCGTATTTTGCATTTCTTCTGGTTTTTACTTCGATAAATACTATCGTATTTGTTCCGTCCTGGGCGATAATATCTATTTCACCGTGTCTGGAATGAAATTGACGTTCTATTATTTTATATTTTTTTTGGAGAAGATATTTTACTGCCATATCTTCTCCAAAATTACCTAACGGTTTTGTATTCACTTAAGAGAGCTCCTTGAAGATTTTTTATCCATGCGGTAAATATATGCCAATACTTCAGCTACTGTAGTATATAATTCCGCAGGTATTTCCTTATCAAGCTCCAAAGCCATCAGCAGATTAACCAGTGTCTTGTTTTGATACACCGGTATTGCGTTGTTCTGTGCGGCTGCCAGAATTTTCTCTGCAACATACCCCTTGCCTTTTGCCGTAACCTTAGGGGCTTTATCGTTCATAGGGTCATATTGCAGCGCAACTGCTTTTTTAGGCACATTTGGATTATCCTCTGCCTCTGTAACAGGGATATTAGTTTTTCTATTCATGATACTTTTCATGATACCTTAGCTCCTGCCATCGCAATGCTGAAATCTGCCAAACGAAGCGGCGAATCATCAAAGGAATGCCTGAACTCAGGGATATACTCCTTGAAGTCCTCAACCGCTCCGGGATCGGAAAACAATACTCTTACATCAAGATTTGTTTCATCATACAGACGGAAAGTAACATCAACAGCGCCTATGTTTTCCGTAAGCAGGCACAGCCTAAGCCACGTTTCACGTTTTTGTTCACCCGGATTCTCAGGATCCTCCTGCTTTTCGTCATATACATGAAGATATGTAGGATACGGAGTTTTTTCGTTATCACCCAAATAAAGCGGTATCATGAAATCCATTGAACGGGTTCCCTGTCTTGCCTGCAGACTTTCCGAAGAAGTCATTGAGGATTTTATCATACCGGCAAAATCATATACCTTTTTGCTTGCCTGACGTAAATTTTGAGGATTCTTTTCCTTCAGATTTGCTAAATCACACAGCTCCATAAAAGCCCAAAGCCTTGTGAGTTCAGGCAGATTCTGCTGATCTGCGGCCTGCTTTACCGCCGCGGGAACATTGGACTGACACAGTCTAAGCAGTAACTGCAGCTGCTTGGCGTCAGATTCAGGCATAAAATCCCTACGCTGATTGATAAAATTCATCAAAAGCGCAGTATCTTTCTCTGTAAGCTGTGCATCCTTAAGCAGCAGCGAAGCCATAGATTTCAGATTCTGCATAGTTTCTTTTGTGTTTTCTATCAAAAGCTTCTCTGGCTGTGTAGCAGTTTTTTGCTGTACCGGTTCCTGAGAATTGCGCAGAAGCATATCGTTATTTCGCTGTACTTCATTATTATTTTGCAGCATATCAAAGGTCTTCTGATTCTGCTCAGCTTTTTCTCCGCACTTAAAAGCTTCCATATATTGCTTCTGAATTACTTCGTTCTTTTCAGCGATACTTTCATCAGCATTTTCATTTAATGCACCTGAAATATTACTTCCCATCTTTTGTGCAGTCTGCTCTTCGGGTGCACCGGGAGTTTTGGCTCTAACAGCATTTTCTGTCGTGGCTGTCTTAGTGTTAAAAAACTCCTCCGCAGACATAGCATTTTTTCCGTTTTGATTTTTTGCGGCCTCATTTGCCGTAGAATCGTTTTTTACTTCTTGGTTAGGTATATTTCCCTCACTGGGTCTAAAAATACGTGAGGAGCTGTTGTCGCGTGTAAGAATATTTTTTGCCCCGTCTGCGGCGTTTGCATTGCTGTTAAAAACAGACTGGTCTTTTACTGTCTGAAATTCTCTGCCCTGCATTTTATCCTGTGAAGGGAGAGTATTTCCCGGATTTTTTGCAGCAGTTGTTGTTTGTTTTGATGTTGTAATAATAGATTTTATTAGTGTATCAAGCGCTTGCGAATTGTTGGCAGTATTGGAATTTGCTTGAGAATTAGCGGTTCCGGACTGATTTGAATTAGTATTTGCTTTTAAAAATTTAAGAAGCTCAGGAGATACATCATCTAATTCCTGACCATTTATTAATTCAAATGAAAATTTATGTAACAAAGCCGGTTCTGAAATATTTTTGTTTTGTGCTGAAAAAAGCTCCTTCAAATTTTTAAGCAGAGTTTGGATACTTTCATCGATATCCTTCAATGCTCCCTGTTCACTTAAAGAAGCCATCTGCGAAAGCATTCTGCCGAATGTCAGCATCTGATCAACTGAAAATCTCTGACTCTCAAGAGTACTCCCCAACCCATTCGACAATGTTGACTCCAGTGAAAAGGACTGCTCCAATATTTGATTTAATATCTTCTGAATCTGCGGAGACAGACTGGTTTCGTTTGTCTGCCGTTCCTGCGAGATTTTCGACAGAATACCGGCCATATCTGCGACCGAATTTTTTATATCAACATTGGTTTGCGGGGAAAACGCAGAAGTACCGCTTACACTTTTTCGTGAAGCGGAAGATATTTCCTGACTGCTTTCTTTGCCTTTGACAGTAGATATTTGTGGAGTTAGCGTTGTTGAGCTGGTTTCCATACTCATTTCAAACACTCCTATCTATTTTTAATGATGGAAGTAATAGGTTCAAAAGATTTCCTGTGAATCGGGCACGGGCCATATTTTCTTATTGCATCTATATGCTCAGCAGTTCCATAACCCTTATGCTTTGCAAATCCGTACTCAGGGTATTGTTTATCATACTGCAGCATAAGTCTGTCTCGTGTTACCTTCGCTATGATGGATGCAGCAGCGATAGATGCTGACTTTGCGTCACCCTTTATGATGGAAAGCGAAGGGATTTTTAACTGATCAAGCTTTACCGCATCAATGAGAACCTTCTGCGGAAGTGGGTCGAGAGCTAAAATAGATTCATACATACCATTCATCGTTGCCTGATAGATATTGATACGGTCAATAACCTCAGCATCTATGATGGAACAGTGAACAGCAACAGCTTTTTCAAAAATCTCGTCGAAAAGAAGCTCTCTGTTTTGCGGACTTACCTTCTTGGAATCGTTCAGTTTATTAATGAAGGTTCCAATAGGTAAAATAACCGCAGCTGCTACAACAGGTCCTGCCAAGGGGCCTCTTCCTGCCTCATCCACGCCGGCAATGAATTCAAAGCCCTCTTTCTGCGCTTCATATTCATACTTATATAAATCCTGAATACGCTGATACTCTTTTTGATACTCTTCCTGTTTTTTACTGTACTGTTTCCAGAGCTTCTGAACACCCTGTCTTGAATCATTTCTGCAAAAATCTATGAGCTCTTCGGAAATGTCATCAGAAGCAAACAAAGCCTGTAACTCTTTAATCTTTAAATTTTTAAAGTCCATCTGTTTCGCCCTCTGGGATTTCATCTAAAGTTATTCCGCCAAGATTCCCTTGTCTGAAATCAGACAAAATATGATTCATGGTCTTTTCCGTATCAATTACGCCGCCCTTTAACAGACAGCCCCTCTTCTTCCCTATTTTCTCGAAAATCTCCATAGGGGAGCAGTCTAATTCATCCATCTCAATATTATATCGTTTGCTTAGGGCGATTTTATAATTGTCTCGCAGCCATTCCAGCAAAATTAGTACTGCAGATTCAGTATCATATACATCATCATTTATGGAACCAATCCATGCAAGCTTCAGTCCGACCGCAGGATCTTCGAATTTAGGCCACAATACACCCGGAGTATCAAGCAAATCCAAATCCTTGCGCAAACGTATCCACTGCTTGTCGCGGGTAACGCCCGGGCGGTTCTCAACCTTTGCACGTGCCTTTCCTGCGAGACGGTTAATCAAAGAAGATTTTCCTACATTCGGGATTCCGAGAATCATCGCTCTGGTGGCTCTTACAAAAGCGCCTTTTTTCTCATACATGGCATCCTTTTTCTTTGAAGCATTGGCCGTCAGCTGCACAAGCTCACGAATACCCTGTCCCGTCACAGAATTCAAAGAAACAGCAGGTGTTCCGTTATCCTTGAACCATTTTATCCAATCCTTCAGCTGTCTACTGTCAGCCAAATCAGCCTTATTCAGTGCGATGATATGGGGCTTGGATTTTAAAATCTCCTGAAACCACGGATTCCTGCTTGAAACAGGTACCCGTGCGTCAACCAGCTCAACAACTACATCAACAAGCTTCAAATTTTCCTGTATCAGCTTTCGGGTCTTCTGCATGTGTCCCGGAAACCACTGAATCACAGGAATCTGTTTTATAATATTATCTGCATCCTGCATGCCTGCAATACACTCCCTCGATTATTTATAAACAAAGTCTTTGTTCTATTATAATGCTATTACTTAAGGTTTGTCATCGACAAAACGTCCTCACGATATATACATTTATTCTGTTAAACACTTCGTATGACAAATAAATTCGGAAAAATACCAATATAGGTATCTGACTAATCTATAGTTGTACTATAGATTAGTCGAAAAAAGCAAAAATCCTGAGCCCATCCGGATTCAGGATTTTTGTGATATGCCTTATCTTTTTATACGCGAAACTCATTCATCAATCTTAATCGACATTTTTGCGGAATCCGCATTTTTGTCTAGTATGTTATAGCAGGCATCCTACCAATCCTAGTTATAATATAAAGTTTATCATAGACAAAATTTACATTCTGGCATTATAATAATAGGAAAAAATTTTGTAAAAGGTTGTGTTGGAATATTGAATCCCTATGAACTAGGATTTGGAATTTTCTTTGTCTTAATCTGCGTTATCATCAACGGTGTTTTGGTTCTTATTGAGACAGCTATAAACGAGAGCAGCAAGAGCCAGTTGGACAGATTGCTTGACGAGGGCTATGCTTCTGCCCGCAAAGCACTGGATATTCTTGATAATCCCGGTACTCTGCTGACTGTCGTGCAGATAGGCATTACGCTGACCGGTATTGTTACAGGTGTTATTCTGGGCGTAAAGATTGCCCCGATTATTTCGCCGTTGATTAATATACAGTATTCCTTCTGTCTTTCGGTAGGCTTATGTATCGCAGTTACGACATTTTTTAGTATCATACTCGGAGAATTTCTGCCTAAAAAGATTGCGCTGCAGAATCCTGAATCTGTTTTACTGGACCATATCACATTGCTGGAGTATCTTGAGCGTTTCTCTGCTCCATTTGTAAAATTCCTGTCCGGGACGGCCGACAGGCTGCTTCTGCTTGTGGGAATAAATCCTCAGATTGACGATACGGTCACCGAGGACGAGGTAAAGGATTTAATTGAGCAAGGAACAGAGGACGGCACCTTCGAAAAAACAGAGCAGCACATGGTTGACCATATTTTCCGTATGAGCGACCAAACAGCATACTCTTTGATGACTCCACGTACGCAGATGCTGTGGCTGGATTTGGAGGACACGCCTGAGTATAACCTGAAGCTTATCCAAAAGAATCCTGACATTGTCTTCCCTGTTGGAAGAAATAACCTGGATGATTTTTGCGGTATTATTTATGCGAAGGATTTGCTTAATGCTGCAATTGATAAAAAATCACTTAACATCGAAGATTACCTGCAGAAGCCGTTGCTTATCCCCCGCTCTATGGAAACATTCCGTGTCATGGCAAAATTTCAGGAAAGCGGAGTGCATGAGGCTGTTGTACTGGATGAATACGGCGGTGTCATAGGATTTATTACTCTCAATGATATTCTCGAAGAAATTATCGGCAATACGCTTGATCAGGATGATAATAAGCTTCCGGGCATATCTCTTATCGAGGAAAATAAATGGCGCATAAGCGGGCTGTGCGATATTGATGATTTTAAGGATAAATTTGATATTGAAGTACTTCCCAATGAGGAAAAAGACCATTATCAGACTATGGGCGGTTTCCTGACCTCCAACTTTGGATATATTCCGAAGGTCGGCGAAAAGTTCCAGTGGAATGATTTTACGTTCAAAATAACAAAACTCGACAGAGCGCGTATTGACCAGTTCATTATGGAATACACGCCCAAACATGAAATTGACGAAGAAGATGAGGATTAAAAAAATCTCCATTCAGCAGATATCTGTTGGATGGAGATTTTTTACGTTCATTTCCACGAGCAAAACATTTTTTCGAGCAAATCAAATATGCAGAAAACAGTCAGTCCGAGCAGACTCAGAACTATGATTCCTGCGTACATTTCAAGGTAGTTAACCCTGAGCCATGCATCCATAATGAAATAACCGAGACCGTACTTCGTTCCGAAGGTTTCAGTAAAGAAAAGAACTGATATGCTGGTTGCGGTACTGATACGAAGTGCCGTCAGCAGTCTTGGCAGCGATGCCGGCCATAAAATATCGAAAAATATGTCCTTAAACGAAGCCCCCAAAGATTTCAGCGGATAATACAGCTCCTCGGAGATTTCATGTATGCTGTCGCGGATTGACAATACTATCTGGAAAATGATAATTGCAAAGATAATCAATACCTTGGAGACATCCCCGGTTCCAAACAACAGCATAACAATCGGAAGCAGCGCGACCTTAGGAACCGGATAAAGCAGGTAAACAAGCGGCGAGCAAAGGCGCTCAATCCTTGGAAAATATCCTATGCATATTCCAAGCGGAACTCCTATAAGCACCGCACACACAAGCCCCGTTAGTATTCTGTAAAGGCTCTGCAGCAGATGTACTGAAATCATGGTTCCAAAAATCATATACAATTTTTGAAAGACCTTTACAGGGTGCGGAATTATTGGAAGATTTACAATCAGTGCAAAAATCTCCCAGCAGATTAAAATGATAACAAACCCTGCAAGGCATGATAAAAACGATGTATTTACCTTGTTATTCATTTAATTCCTTCTCTAACAGCAGACGCAGATTATAAACGAATTTCAAATATTCTTCAGACTGTACTGTACCCTTGCGGCCAAAAAACGGATTTTGAATGATAGAAAGAATTTTCCCGGGATGCTTTGAAAACACAATAATCTGCTGGCCCAGAAAAACGGCTTCTTCGATAAAGTGCGTGACAAAAACGGTTGTCACGGAAACTTCCTTCCAAAGAGAGAGAAATACCTTCTGAATGGATTCTCTTGTTATAACATCCAGTGATGAAAATGGCTCGTCCATCAATAAAATATCAGGCCGGAGCAAAAAGACACGTGCAAGCCCCACCCTCTGCTGTTCTCCACCGGATAACTGCATCGGATATCTTTCGAGTTTGTCCTGCAGGCCAAGTTCATTGATTAAAGACTCTTCTGTTTTTTTGCGAGAATCAAGCGGAATGTTTTTTATTTTGCATCCCAGCTCAATGTTTTCCTTTACTGTTTTCCAAGGAAGCAGACCGAACCGCTGCGGCATAAAACCGATATTTATTTCACGTGGGTTCACGGCTTCACCGTTAACAGTAATTTTACCGTTGTATCCGTTTTTCTGAAGCCCTGCAATACAACGAAGGAACGTTGATTTGCCGGAGCCTGACGGCCCAATTACGGCACATGTCGTCCCTTTATCTATACCGCATGAAATATCCGTAATAGCAGGAATCAGACCTTCATCCGACTGATATGAAGCAGACAGATTAGAAATAGTAATCATTTAAAAAAGTCCCTTAACCACTAAATCCTGATAAGAATATTTATCTGAAACAAGCTTCTTGCTGTACAGCCAATCCATACATTCGCTGATATCCTTTTCCTTCGGAAGTTCAGCTT
Source organism: Schwartzia sp. (in: firmicutes) (assembly GCF_978017985.1). Taxonomy (NCBI): domain Bacteria; kingdom Bacillati; phylum Bacillota; class Negativicutes; order Selenomonadales; family Selenomonadaceae; genus Schwartzia; species Schwartzia sp. (in: firmicutes). The sequence goes on from NZ_CDXDFU010000126.1 coordinate 10,291, forward strand.
TGTGATAAGCCGGCAGCTTCAAAGCATTTTTTGCTTCAGAAGGGAATCCGTTTTTCTCAATGATAAAGTCAATATATTTTTCACGGTCCGTAGAAGCCAAATAGTCTACAGCTTTGTTATAAGCACGGTAAACAGCTGCAATTTCACTGTTTTTGTCCTTTACCGCAGTTTTGGTGAACATCATAACGCCGGGATTAATTCCCAATTCTGCAGAATCCGTTACGAACTTACAGCCGTGAAATATTGCAATGCTTGCCATTGGTTCAGGAAGCGTTGCTGCTGCCAGCTTTCCGTTCTGCAGCATTTCAAGGCGAAGTGGAATCTGAGGAATAACAACCTTTTCGATATCTGTATCCGGCATAATGTTTTTAGCCAGTATCTGATCTGTTACATACTCAATAATCGTATTTTTCGATACAGCGACATCTTTGCCTTTAAGCGCGCTGACTCCGTTTGCCAAATCAACAGATTTACCTGCGACAAGACGGTAGTTTCCGTCTGTCATGGACGTAACGCATACATCGAATCCACCGGATTTTGCAAATGCGACTGCCAGAAGGTCAGATACAGCACCATCCAGGTTTCCGCTCTGCATAGCAGCATCTCTGTCCATTGCGCTTTTGAAGGGCATAAGTGTAACCTCAACGCCCTCTTCCTTAAAATAGCCGTTCTTCTCGGCAATAATGAACGGAATAGAATCCGTATCAGGCATTAAACCGATAACAATCTGTTTCTTACTTTGCGAAGGTGTATCTGCCTTCTTTTCGGAGTTTGAAGCTCCGCATCCCGTAATCAAAAATGTAACAAGCAATAACAGTGCAGCTATTTTTTTCACTTTATATTATCCTCCTGTATGGGTTTAATTTGCTGATGAAAAACTCTCAAAAATCTTTG
>NZ_CDXDFU010000127.1:0-2917 GCF_978017985.1 Schwartzia sp. (in: firmicutes)
CAGCAAATCCGGACTGGGCAAAAACTCCGGATATCAAATGGAACTTCACAAAGTTTGTAATTGACCGTTCAGGAAATGTAGTTGCCCGCTTTGAGCCAACTACAGTCCCCTCCGCTATCGCAGCAGATATCGAAAAACTGCTGTAAAATACACGCAAAACAAAAGCCACACAGCAATCGCACTGTGTGGCTTTATTTATATGAAATTTTATTCTCTCAGCTTCAGGAATGCCTTGCTGCCGATAAGGAATACGACGACAAGATAAATCATGAGCACGCCGACGGAGAGAAGAGAAACCTCCTGATTCATTGCGATTCCTCTGAGCAGATAGCTCGTATGCGTCAGCGGCAGCAGCTCGATGAACCAGCGGAGCACATCCGGCAGAGTATGTGTCGAGAAGAACGTGCCGCATAAAAAGGACATTGGCAGAAGAACATAGGTGTTGACCTGTCCCATGTGCTCGTATGTCTTGATATACATTGCAGCGGCAAACCCGATTTCGGCAAAGACCGCACAGTTCAGAATCAGCACCAGCAAAAAGAGCGGTGTGATGGAAAAATGCGCGCCGAATGCGTAGGCAAGGCAGATAATAATCGCCGAAGATATGAGTCCGCGAAGCACAGCCGCCAGCGTCTTTCCAATGACAAATGCATGAGGCCATATCGGTGAAGTGAGATATTCCTCAATACTCTTGTGGTAGACCTTTTCCGCGTGTACCTGTATAACACTGTTAAAGCTGATGTTCATTGAGTTCAGCGCCATGATGCCCGGCACAAGAAAGTCCAGATAGGATCCTCCCGTAGCGGTCTGAATGCTTCGTCCAAGGCCCCAGCCAAAAGCTACAAGATAAAGGATAGGAGCGACCATACGGCTCAAAATAAATGCCGTCATGCGATGCTTTAATACCACCCAGTCACGCCAGAATACTGTCCAGATATCACCCAGCATCAGAGTCCCTCCTTTCGTCCGGTCAGTTCGATAAAGACATCCTCAAGATTTGATTTGCGGATGCCGCCCGGAGCGTCAAGCTGTGTCAGGAACTGTCCTGCCTCTTCGCGGGTATTGAAGAGTTTAAATTCCTTATGGGTTCCCTCCGTCCACTCAACGACAAACCGACCGAGCTTAGAGATAAAGCCCTTGGGCGTATCGATCGCCAAAAGCTTGCCTTTGTTCACGATTGCCACACGGTCGCAGAGCTCTTCCGCCTCTTCGATGTAATGTGTCGTGATGAGCACAGTCGTGCCCTTATGCGCAAGCTCACGGATAAGCTCCCATATATGGCGCCGTATCTGCGGGTCAAGCGCTACCGTCGGCTCGTCCATGAAAAGAATGCGCGGATGGTGCATGAGCGCGCGGGCAATCAGGGAGCGGCGTTTCATACCGCCTGACAGATTGCGTACACGGTCATTAATGACTTCTTCGACCCCGACATACTTCAAAAGCTCCGCAATCCGCTCCTCACGTTCTTTGCTGTTCATGTGATAAAGCCGCCCGTGCAGTTCCATGTTTTCCTTGACGGTAAGGTCCATGTCGAAATTGATATTCTGAGGTACGATGCCAAACATCTGCTTGACCTCTCGCACATCCTCATCATCTATGTCGACATGCTTTCCGTCATAAAAAATTTCTCCCGACGTTGGTTTTAAGAGCATCGTGAGCATACGGATCGTCGTGGTCTTGCCCGAACCGTTCGGACCTAAAAGGCCAAAAATTTCTCCGGTCTTTATAGACAGAGACAGATTGTCAACCGCTGTCTTTTCTGCCGTCTGATTTTGTTTATCCTTATACTGAAAAACTTTTGAGAGATTTTTGACCTCTATCATTAACTCATTTTCCTCCAAATATGCAACAGACTATCCTCCGAAAGCTTATCCATGTGGAAATAAGAAGCTTCCAGCTTCTTGGCAAGCTTCTTCACAAGTCCAAGCTTGATAAAGCCGTTCTCCGTATCAATGACAGCGATTGGCAGATTGTGCTTAGCAACACGCGCTGCCTCAAGCATAGCTTCCTCCACAGGGTCGCCGCCCTCTTTGAGCGGAGCCGTAGCACGTCCGTCTGTGATGAAGATTACCACAGGGTCCTGTGTCGGATCCTGTCGATACATCATATCCAAAAGGTCAGCGGTCTTTTCAATGCCCTTTGCAAGCGGTGTTTTCCCGCCTGTAGGCATAGAAGCCAGCTTCTTCTGGGCAAAGTCGACGCTCTTTGTGACAGGCAGAAGAACCTCCGCCTGCTTTTTGCGGAAGGCAATCATACCGACACGGTCGCGTTTCTGATACGCTTCAAGAAGGATCTTCAAAATAACGCCCTTTACCGTCTTCATGCGCTCACGCGCTCCCATGGAACCGCTGGCATCGACGACAAAGAGAAAGATATTTCCCGTGCGTTTTTCGCGAATCTTCGTGCGGATATCCTCTTTATTGATGACAAGAGCGCAGCCGTTTTTCTCACGCCATTTCTGGAATGGTGCTGCCGCGCGGAGCGTTGCGTCAAAAGCAACGTCCGTCACCTTTGAACGTGGCAGTGCCGCGCGGACATAACGGCCCTGCCGCTCATCTGTGCGCGTTGCGCTGCGCTTGCCGGAGCCCTTCTTTTTCTCTCTGCCCTTGACAGGCTCAATCCAGACCGGCGGCAGCGTTACATTCTGGTCAGCTGCATCGACGCGCTCATCATTGCCCGCATTCGGATTTTCCATGTGCTCGCGGTCATCTTTATCCTGTTCATTATTACCCTCATGCTCTTCCGTGTCAATCTTATCGTTTTCGGGAGTCGGGGGCTGTTCAAACATTTCCTGCGGTGGAGGCGGTTCCTTTTTGTTCTGCGGCTCCGGTGCCTGCGTCTCCTGCTGAGTCTGCTGAAAAGGCTCCTCAGCCTGCGGCGGTTCAGGGCGCATACGGTGCGGCAGAACAAACTCCGC
>NZ_CDXDFU010000128.1:0-17353 GCF_978017985.1 Schwartzia sp. (in: firmicutes)
ACTGTATTCGAGGTCTGCAGGGCCAAAGGAAATATGACCGCCGCCATGGCTTATGCTGTCACCGAAAACCGCAATCTCCCAGTTATCAGTGGGAGAGGTGCGGAAGCCTGTGCTTTTTGACCAGTTGCCTATGGGCTTTCCTGAATCGTCCAGAGAGCGAACACGCCAGTAGAACGCAGCAGGGCCCATGCGTGGGGCAGGGTCATAGAATTCAGTTATGGGAGACATATAATCAGCAACAGGTTTCAGAGATGGATTTTTGTCAGGGTCATCTGAAAACACCTGTATTTCGAAGGATGCCGCATTTGATGGGCGAATCCAGCTGTAGACAGGATAAAGCATTGCGCTGCCTTTGGCATTTTGATTTATCGTTCTTGGAATCGGTGCATCTATCCTCGGAAGCATCGGGTCCGTGTATAGCGGAACAAGCTCGGAGAAAGGGCTTATTGCCTGGCCGTCAAGGCTGAGCGCACGGACACGCCAGTATACGGGCCCGTTTTTCGGAAGATTGCCCTCCATTTCGTAAAGAGGCAGGCTGTATGAATTTGTGTAGACTGTCGTTGTATGGAAAAATGCCCGTTCATTGTTATCGAGCGGGTCAATGTTTTTGATGTTTTCCTTGAAAATCTCGATTTCGTACGCAATTGCGTCAAGGTTTTTATCCCATGATAAAAGCGGTGTGCGCGAAAGCGGCTTCTGTGCGGTGGTTTGGGTGAGTCCCGAAGGCGCCGGCTGTGAAAGTGTAGAACCTGACACAGACATGGTCGGGACAAAAAGAAGAGAACCCGTGAGCAGAACGCTCATGAGCCTTGATTTTATATGACGTATTTTCCGCAGATGCGCGGCTTCTTTTCTTGTTTGATGCTTTTCATGCTTAGCTATGGCCGCCACCTCCGTTTCGGATCACTTCCGGGTTGTACTCGGGGACGGCGATGCAGCTTCATCTTACGCATACGCTCTTCCTTGGCAAGCTCGAAAATTTTCTTTTCTACCCATACCGGAGGCGTTAATTCGCCTTTTTCCCACTTATCTACCACAGGAGCGGGAATGCGGAGCTTATTTGTAAGGTCCTGCGGAGATAAACCCGCCTGCCTGCAATATCTCGTAACATTGTTCATGTGAGTTCACATCCTGTTCAAGGATATTATACAATATTAGCTGCGGTTTTGCTTTAGGCAAAAGTTCCTCGTTACGAAAGGCGCAGAGAGCATAGCTTTTCCGCGTTCTTTTTGTGCTTGATAAGAATCACGATTTGAATAACAAACGCGGCAAGTGCCACTACAATTCCAATGCCTGCTCCAATCATCTGCATGTTTTCATCCGCGTCAGTCAGAAATTTGTTATTTGCGGTGAAGGTATCGTATAGAGAGTGCATCAGTATTGGAACCAATAACGCGAGTACGTATTCCCTGGTTGAAGAGCCTTGAGCGGTAAACCTCCTGTGTCTTGCCATGCCAAGGTAATAAGTCATTATGATTCCGAATATCATGTGACCGGCGATGAAATCAATTCTGAACAAAAATCCCAGCAAATCAGAGCCGTAAAGTATTTCTTCGGGCAGGGTAAATCCGAAACCGACGGCTGCGCCTATCAGCGTGTATTCATAGACGTTTCTGACGGTGCGGCTGAAGATTGCAGCTGAAGCTAAAATCATAAGAAATTTGGCAACTTCTTCAGTAAGTCCGGCAAATAAAAAGGCTGAAACTACGGATTGCGTGATTAGGGAGTGGTCAGCAGGGGTATATCCGTTGGTCGAAAGGAAATAACCGCATGTCAATGTGAAAATGAAGGACAGCGGTGTAGAAACAAATCCAAGCAAAACAGGAACGACAGCCTGCATTCGGCCTATTGGCTCAGGTAGGTCACGTGCAATCATTCTGCGATACAGGATTCCTAAAACAATGAGTGAAATAAAAAAAGCAATAATTTCCATGACACAGCACTCCTTTCAGGCGGATTGGGGGTATCTGTCCTGATGAATGTGGCGGACAGAAGAAAGCTTTTGTGAAATCATTTGTTATTAGATAATTATAATGCTGTGAATTACAGTTTTCCACATTTATGATATGCAGAACAGCAGGCTGTTTATATTAGTTGTGCTGTAGGGCATAGACGCTATATTTACGAATGAGTCGGTAATTGCCGGCTCGTTCAATTTTGCCGAAAGCATAAAAATCTTAAAGGTCTATTTTTTTTGCAAAAAACTATAGACAAACATAAATCGAGGTGCTATACTCTCCTTGTAATTGAAAAATGAAGGCAATGGAGCCTTACGAGCTTGCGCTGTGCGCGGGTGTCGTAAGGCTCTTTCTTTTTTCAAAAATAATTAAAAGGTGGTAATTAAAATGGAAGATCTGCTTTATGTCATCCCTGCTAACACTCCGAAGGAAAAAATTCTTGAGTCCCTCAGAGAACACCCGGAAATCAAATTCGTTTCCCTCGTCGGTGTAGACCTTGCCGGAAACGATACAGATGAGAAAATTCCGATGCGTATTTTCCTGAAGGATATTGATGATTTCTATGCCGGCACTGCAGTCCAGACAGACGGTTCTTCCGTTGTTCTCCCGGGCATTGCTACACTGAATAACGCGAAGGTAGACATGCCGATTGACCCGTCAGTTAACTGGTTCGTAGATTATAACTATGAAAACTATGACGAAGGGCTTGAGAAACCGGTCGGTACACTCCGTATCCCGGCATTCCTGATTCATGAAGGAAAGCATGTTGATTCCCGTTCTGTTCTGAAAGATACACTTGAATATGTAAAAGATGAGCTGCTTGCACTCTTTAAAAAGCATCCTACGGTTTCCGGTCTTGAGCATGTAAACGGCAAAGAGGTTGAGGATATCGTTTTCACCTCGGCAACAGAGCTTGAGTTCTGGGTTAAGACACCGCTGGAGGAAGCAGATATCGCTGAGATGAGTGCTTCTCAGGTTATGCAGGAGCTGTACTGGCAGCGCACACGCGGTGCAGTCCGCACAGCTCTTGAGCAGAGCGTAGCGATGCTTGATGATTACGGCCTTAGCGCAGAGATGGGTCATAAAGAGGTTGGCGGTCTCAAGGCACACATTGATGAATCCGGCAACATGTCCCATGTATGCGAGCAGATTGAGATTGACTGGAAATTTGCTGATGCACTGCAGGCCGCGGATAACGAGCTTCTCGTCCGCACGCTCGTAAAAGAGGTTTTCCGTGAAAACGGTCTTGAGGTTAACTTCAAAGCTAAACCGATGATTGGTCTTGCAGGCAACGGTGAACATACACACGTTGGAATGGCTGCACGCATGAAGGACGGTAGTATCGTCAATCTCTTCGCTCCGAAGGAATTAAAGAAGGACTTCATGAGCGCTATCGGTTACGGTGCTATCATGGGTATTCTCAAAAACTACGAGGTTATCAATCCGTTCGTTTCCGCAACCAATGATGCATTCAACCGTTTGAAACCGGGTTTTGAAGCCCCTGTATGTATCGTTACGTCAATCGGCACTACACCTGAGGTTCCGTCACGTAACCGTACAATCCTCGCAGGTCTTATCCGCGATGTAAACAACCCGATGGCTACACGTTTTGAACTCCGCGCATGCAACCCGTACACGAATACATACGTTGCACTGGCTGCTATCTATTCAGCAGTTCTCGACGGCGCGAAGATGGCAGTAGAGCATACAACGGCAGAGCTTCTGAAGGAGCTTTCCAAGAAGCCGGGTGAAAAAGGTTTCTACCTTGAGACAGACCGTGCATACCGCAGCGAGGAAGATGTATTTGAGGACTACACGCAGGAGGAACGTGACCGCATGTTCGGCGCTCCGCCGGCAACGGTCTGGGAGAATATGGAAAACCTCTCCAACTTCCCTGAGAAACGTGCTGTTGTTACTGCTGGCGGCGCTCTGGACGAAGCAATCGTCAAATCCTTCGTTGAAGGCGCACTTCTCCGTTGGAAGACAGAGCTTGAGAGCCGTATCATTCCTGAGAACCGCGAAATCGTCCGCAAGGCTAAGGAGATTGAGGCCGATACTGTCACCGACCAGGATTCCTATAACTGGACGAAAATCAGCGGCATCCGTGCATACCTTGCAAAGGACAGCATTGATGAAAAATCCCTCTTTACGCTGCTCGTAAACGCTCTTGAGTCAGGTGACTATGCAACGGCATCCGGTCTGCAGGTTGAGATGTACGACAAGATGGAAGAACTCAAACACCTCTACGTTGCTTACAAACAGAATATGATTTAATCCAATAGTGATGGTTAACAGCTCCTGTGCGAAAAGTGCGGGAGCTGTTTTATCATCAGGAATATATTGTCGTAATACTTTCTGTATTAATTGTAGGAAAAAGACCTGCGGACATCTTTATTTTTCGATAAAAACATGTATAACTCGGTGAAAGATGTTTCCCTAACTTCTATGAGCGTGAGAAAGGGCAAATAACAGGCGGCAAGTAAATATATCACCTCGTTGAAACGCTGACAGATGAAGTTTTGCCTGTGGCAAAACTTGAACAAATGCGTTATAATAGCAAAGAATGGGTGCATAGGCTCGAGATGAACTTCGGGCTTTTTTGTTGTGGTTCTGTGCACGCTAGTTTACGGGAGAAAGGGAATGTTTCATGCAGGAGCAGTGCATTATAAATCTGGTAGACCTCACGAAGCAGTTTGAAGGTCATACCGTTCTCGATAAAATAAATCTTTCGGTTCGGAGAAATGAATTTCTGACGCTTTTGGGACCGTCCGGCTGTGGAAAGACGACGACCCTGCGTATTATCGCCGGATTTGAACAGGCTTCATCGGGGCAGGTTCTTTTTGACGGAGTGGATATCAGCAAAATGCCTCCTTATAAAAGGAAGGTTAATACAGTTTTTCAGAAGCATGCGCTGTTCCCGCACATGAATGTGTTTGAGAACATTGCTTTTGGACTGACAATCAAAAAGACACCGAAGGATGAGATGAAAAAACGCGTCGAGGAGATGCTGAAGCTCGTAAATCTTGAGGGGTTCGGCGAGCGTGCTGTAGAGTCGCTTTCGGGCGGACAGCAGCAGCGTGTGGCTATTGCGCGTGCTCTTGTAAATGAGCCGGAGGTTCTTCTTTTGGATGAACCGCTTTCGGCACTGGATTTGAAACTGCGAAAGGGAATGCAGGTCGAACTCAAGCGCATTCAGCAGCGTGTCGGTTCGACATTTATTTATGTAACCCATGATCAGGAGGAAGCCCTGACCATGAGCGATACAATTGTCGTTATGAACGGCGGGCGTATTCAGCAGATTGGACGTCCTGAGGATATTTACAACGAGCCTAAAAATCCTTTTGTGGCTGATTTTATCGGAGAGAGCAACATTCTTCCGGGCCGCATGGTAAAGGACGAGCTTGTATACTTTGCAGGCCGTGAATTTGTTTGCGTAGACCGCGGACTCGGGGAGGATAAAGAGGCGGATATTGTTGTCCGTCCTGAGGATATTGTTCTTGTGGCGCCTGAGCAGGGAATGCTTACCGGTATAGTGCGTACTGTCACGTTCAAGGGCGTACACTATGAAATGGTAATCGATACACCTGACGGATTCTCGTGGCTTGCCCAGAGTACGGCAATGACTCCTGCGGGGCAGGAAGTCGGTATCAATATCGGACCGAATGAGATTCATGTTATGCTTCGTTCGGACGACGCGAAAGGGGCAGTCTGATGGAGAGACGGTGGCTGGTGTATCCGTACCACTTATGGATGTTCCTTTTCACGGTGGTACCGCTGGCGCTTATATTTTATTTTGCGTTTACGGCAAAGGGCACTTACGCTTTTACGCTTGAAAATATTCAGCAGGCTGCATCGCCTGTATATCTGAAGGTTTTGTGGCACTCGGTATGGCTCGCAGGTATTTCTACGTTCGCATGTTTTATCATCGGATATCCTATGGCGATGATTCTCGCTACGTGCCGTGTGAAATATCGAAACATGCTTGTGGTTATTACCATCATTCCGATGTGGATGAATTTCCTTTTGAGAACGTATGCGTGGATGACGCTTCTCGAAAAGAAAGGACTTATCAATACAATCCTTTCGATGTTTAACATACCGCCCCTGCAGCTACTGTATACTGACGGAGCAGTACTGCTGGGTATGGTATATAATTTCCTTCCCTTCATGATTCTTCCGATTTATTCGGTCCTGATGAAGATGGACAGAAGCCTTCTGGAGGCAGCGGGGGATCTCGGAGCAGATGCGTGGACGTCCTTCAGGCGTGTGACGTTTCCGCTGTCTCTGCCGGGGGTATATGCGGGAATGCTCATGGTATTCATGCCTGCGGTTACGACCTTTGTTATTTCGAGGCTTTTGGGCGGCGGGCAGTATATGCTCATAGGAAACGTCATAGAGCAGCAGTTCCTTGCTATAGGCGACTGGAACTTTGGCTCGGCGCTTTCCGTGCTTATGATGATTCTTATCATTATAAGCATGGCATTCCTTTCTCGATATAATAAAAACGGGAACGGAGGGATGCTGGTATGATGCGATTCCTTCGCCGTTCCTATACGGCTTTGATATTTGCCTTTTTATATCTGCCGATTTTTATCCTTATCGTTTTTTCGTTCAATGATTCGAAATCACGTGCCACATGGGGAGGCTTTACCCTGCGCTGGTATGAGGACCTCATGCAGAACAGCGCTATCCTTGATGCGGTCTATAATACATTGATAATCGCGGTGCTTTCCGCGATTTTGGCGACAATCATCGGGACGCTGGCGGCATTTGCAATGCATAAGGATATGCGCCGGTGGGAGAAGAAGATAGTGATGAATCTCACGTATCTTCCTATTCTGAATCCGGATATCGTGACAGGTATCTCGCTGATGCTGCTGTTCATATTCGTGAAGATGAATCTAGGGCTTGCTTCGCTGCTTCTGGCACATACTATTTTTAATGTGCCGTATGTTATTCTTACGGTTTTGCCGAAGCTGAAGCAGTTTGATTCGTCGTTGTACGAGGCGGCACTTGACCTTGGGGCGAGTCCGTCGTATGCATTTCGAAAAATTGTCCTGCCTGAGATTCTGCCGGGTATTGTGACGGGTGCGCTTTTTGCGTTTACCCTGTCGGTGGATGACTTCGTAATAAGCTTCTTTACGACAGGCTCAGGGGTGAATAACCTGTCCATACTGATTTATTCTATGGCACGACGTGGTATTCATCCGACAATCAACGCGTTATCTACGATTCTTTTCCTTGTAGTGCTGGTGCTTTTGCTGGCGGTAAACCGTCGGGTTACAGGAGAAAAGAAACAGAAACATGCCTGAAACGGCAATTAGGGGGAACTTTTAAATGAAAAAAATTGTACGTCTGCTTTGCGTTGTTATGGTGTGCGTATTGGGTGCAGCTCTTTTGGCGGGCTGCGGCGGCGAAAAGAAAAAAGCTCAGCGCGAGCTGAAGGTCTATAACTGGGGTGATTTCATCGCTCCTGACGTTTTGAAGGATTTCGAAAAGGAAACGGGAATCCACGTTATCTATGATACCTATGCAACTAACGAGGATATGTATGTCAAAGTGAAATCCGGCGGCAGCGATTATGACGTTGCTGTTCCTTCCGAGTACATGATTAAACGCATGATTAAGGAAGGTCTCGTCGAGAAAATCGATACTTCGAAGCTCTCCAACTACAAGGAAATCGGTGAGCAGTACAAGCATCTTCCGTATGACCCGAAGGATGAATATTCCGTTCCGTATATGTGGGGTACGCTTGGAATTATCTACAACAAAAAGATGGTAACTGAGCCGGTTGACAGCTGGGCAATGCTTTGGAACAAGAAATATGCTAAGCAGATTTTCATGCTGGACAGCCCGCGTGATTCCATCGGTATCGCTCTCAAGTATCTCGGATATTCCATGAACACGGTAAACGAGCAGGAGCTTGAAGCAGCAGCGAACAAGCTCATTGAGCAGAAACCGCTTGTCCTTGCTTATGTCGTTGATGAGGTAAAGGATAAGATGATTGCGGGTGAGGGCGCGCTTGCTCTTGTATGGTCCGGTGATGCAATGTTCATGAAGGAGAAAAATCCTGACCTCGAATATGCTATTCCGAAGGAAGGAACAAATCTCTGGTTCGATTCCATGGTTATCCTCAAGGGAACGAAACACATGGCTGAGGCAGAGGAATTCATCAATTTCATGACGCGTCCGGACATCGCAAAACGCAATGTTGAGTATATCGGTTATGCAACACCGCTGCCGTCTGTTGAAAAGCAGCTTGATCCGGCTGTTCAGAAGGATATTGCGGCATATCCGTCCGAAGAAATCCGCAAAAACACGGAAGTATTCGATGACCTGGGAGACAACCTCTCCAAATATGATAAAGCATGGACAAAGGTGAAGGTAGCACAGTAATGAGTGAAGAGTTAAACCGTGAAATAAAGAAACGCCGTACATTCGCGATTATTTCTCATCCGGATGCCGGCAAAACAACGCTGACGGAGAAGCTCCTTTTATACGGAGGCGCAATCCATCTTGCAGGTTCAATCAAATCCAGAAAAACACAGAGACACGCAGTTTCCGACTGGATGGAAATCGAGAAGCAGCGAGGTATTTCTGTTACATCCTCTGTACTGCAGTTCGATTATGACGGCTGCCGTATCAATATTCTTGATACGCCGGGCCATCAGGACTTCAGTGAGGACACATACCGTACACTGATGGCTGTGGACAGCGCTGTCATGGTGCTGGACGCTGCAAAGGGCGTCGAGACACAGACGAAAAAGCTGTTCAAGGTCTGCAGTGAGAGACATATTCCTATTTTTACATTTGTAAATAAGCTTGACCGCTTCGGTAAAGCACCGATTGACCTTATGGACGAGCTGGAAAACGTCCTTGGAATCCGTTCCTATCCGATGAACTGGCCTGTAGGCTCCGACGGACGCTACCGTGGTGTATATGACCGACAGACGAAGAAGGTCGAGCTTTTTGAAGCAGATGAGACGCACGGCCAGAAGGCCCGCGAATCTGCTATTTACGAGCTTGATTCAGATGAGCTGAAAGCAAAGCTTGATGAGGAAACCTATCAGGGGCTGCTTGATGATATCACGCTGCTTGATGAAGCAGGCGAGGATTTTGACCTTGAGAAGGTGGCGCACGGCGATCTTACGCCCATGTTCTTCGGCTCTGCCATGACGAACTTCGGTGTGCAGAATTTCCTTGAGGAATATCTGCGCCTTGCACCGCCGCCTGCACCGAGAATGTCTTCTGAGGGCGAGGTAGAGCCGGAGGATGAGAAATTCTCGGCATTCGTGTTCAAGATTCAGGCTAACATGAATCCTGCACACCGCGACCGTCTTGCATTTATCCGTATTGTGTCGGGTAAATTCGAGCGCAATATGAGTGTATGGCATGCACAGGAAAATAAGGCAATCAAGCTGGCGCAGCCGCAGCAGTTCCTTGCACAGGACAGACAGATCATTGATACCGCATATCCGGGCGATATTGTAGGTCTCTTTGACCCGGGAGTGTTCGGTATCGGAGATACACTCTGCGACGCGGGTAAAAAGTTCAAATTTGCTGATTTCCCGGTGTTCCCGCCGGAAAAATTTGCCCGTGTTCAGGCTAAGGACACCATGAAGCGCAAGCAGTTCGTAAAGGGTATCGAGCAGCTTACGCAGGAAGGTGCAATTCAGCTTTTTCAGCAGGCCGGAGCAGGCACAGAGTCTTATATCGTAGGCACTGTCGGCACACTTCAGTTTGACGTTTTGCAATATAGACTCAAGAGCGAGTATAATGTTGAGGTAGAACTTACCATGCAGCCATATGAGGTTGCAAGATGGATGCAGTATGAGGACGGACGTGAGGTTGCTCCCACATCGCTGCGCGGTGCCGATCGTGGCATGTTCGTTTATGACCGTCACGGCTATCCTGTTCTTCTCGTAAGCAACGAGTGGGCACTGGGATGGATTACGGACAACAATCCTGATTTGAAGCTTTATCCTGTACCTCCTGACCGCAAAGAGGTATGATAGGGCAGGTTTTTGAAGAAATATGCGCGAGAGCGCTTCTTCTTGGTTTTATTTTGAGGAGGAAACAAAATGGTAATGAGCACGATGATTCTCGTACTTGCCATGATTCTTTTGGCAGTTGCCGGATTTATCGCGTATACTGACCGGCGCGAGATGCAGAAATCACTTCGCTGCCTGGCCTATTATTACATGCAGGACCCAAGCGGGGGAACAGACAAAAATGCACGGCTCGGCTACGCGGTCGAGAGCACACTTAAAAGCCTTGACCCGGCCGGCGAATTTACGGAAGAGGAACGCAACGCTCTTTGGCAGAAAACAAAGAACTATGCGTTCCGTTACGGAGGTTCGTTGAGATGAGCAGTGTCCGAATATACACGTACCTTGTGAAGCAGGATGCAAAGCTTACGGACGCGCCTGTACCGCAGTACGATTTGGTTAATCTGATACGTGATGCCGAGAGAAAATACGTTGAAGAAATTGACTCTGTAGACCATCCAATCTTTAGAGTTGAAACCTTCGGTCAGCAGGCGGCACTCGTTGAAACGCTTTTACCGCCGGAACGTTTTCAGGGAGAGGTGGCATACCTGCTTTCCCTTCTGTGTGAAGAAAAGGGTGTGAAGGAATTGGACAATGCGAACGCCCCTGATGAACAGTACGACTATGAGGAGCTGGAAGGCTTCTGCGTTATCGAAAACGGAGACAATCTTCGTGACCGTTTTGCTGAAATCAATGCATTCAATCGAATAGATGAAGCAAAGAGCTTTTTCAACCGTCGGGTGGGGATGTTTGGCGGTTCGAGTGATAAGGTAAAAGAGGCAATCGAAGACCCTGACTGCAAGTATTTCTTTACGGCAGGCTATCGTATTATGATTGAGCGTGTAAAATTTCACAGGAAACTTGGGTAACAACAAAAGGCCATGCTTTGAGCATGGCCTTTTTCGTATGCAATATTATTCAAATTCGCGGCACAGGGCGCTGCAGACCTCCTGAAAATTTGTAGACATAAGGCGTATATTATATCCAACATAGAACGGAGAGGTTGGGAAGCGGGGCATGAGCTTTGCCGCAATCTTGTCTCCCAGGTGGTAGAAAAAGATGTTGTAGCTTTCTTGACTCTTTATGAAGCGTTTGGTAATAAAGCCCGTTGTTACCTGAATGAAGTCGGCGAAGGTGTCGGGCGGATCAGCCGGGGCGATAATGTTGAACTCGCCGAAGCCAAGACGCGGCTTCGTAGAAGCATTGAGCAATACGCCGTCTTTTTCAGTTATTTTGATGCCGTTAAAGCTTTCCGGTTCAATCATGAGTGAGGAATCGATGTGATGAAAGCCAACAATCTGCATGTGAGGGTGGCGCATTGTGCCGCCGGAAAAACGTCCGTGGTTTTTGAAAAAGACAACGCTGTCGTAAAGTCCGGAATCTTCAAGGCGTTTCCAGTGCTTTAATCCGAAACGCATAAGTCTGTGCATGTGCTCCTTTGAGTAATCCGGCATATCGATTCCGCATCTGTCTGCTTCGACAAGCACGAACTGGTCAGCGTCCTCAAGCACGTTGTATTTGTTGCGGAGAAAAATCATGCCGTTTTCGGACTCTATGATATCTGTAAGAGTTTCAGGGCTGCAGAATGGGCAGCTGTTTTCCGAGTGAACGATATTTTCAGGCTTGTTTTTTCCTATTGTTACGTTGAACCGCGCGATATTAATCGTCATAAAAATCCTTCTTTGGTGATGGGATGATAGTATTATTATAATGCCTTAAATAAAAGTTTGCCACAGGCAACTTTCTTCTGCGGCATTTTAACGGGATGCGAGATATGATCACCGCCTGTTATTTGTCCCAACCCCCACTTACAGACGTGGGGGACATCTTTTTCCGAGTTATATGAAAATGCCTATATATACGCGGTATAAATTGACAAACTCCCTGTTTCGCCTTAATATTTTAATGTATGGGCATTTGCTGCCTTTCTATTAGTGCGCCTGCTTTTAGGCGGGCGTCAGGACGGTGTTTAAAATTAGCGAACAGGATGCTTCCGTAAAGGATAAGTCCAAACAGGGCGAATCCTTGATGAAAGGAACATTTATATTAACAATCGCCGGTATCGTGGTAAAAGTAATCGGTTCCCTGAACTGGATTTTTGTATCGCGAGTGCTGGGTGGTGAGGGTATCGGCCTTTACCAGATGGCTTTTCCGATTTATTTCTTTGCGTTGTCCGTATCTACAGCCGGTGTACCGGTTGCTATTTCAATCATTACGGCGGAGCGCGTGGCAGTAAAGGATATTTTCGGAGCGCGAAGAGTATTTCACATATCCATGTGGCTTATGCTCATTACAGGTATCGTTTTTTCTCTGCTTACTTATTTCGGCGCGGGCTGGCTTATTGATTATCAGTTTATCCGTGACCCGCGAGCCTATTATTCCGTAGTAGTTCTTGCTCCGGCTATTTTCTTCGTTACGCTGCTTGCAAGCTCACGCGGATATCTGCAGGGCTGGCAGCGTATGACTCCGACTGCAATGTCGCAGATTGTTGAGCAGATTTTCCGCGTAATAACCATGATTGTTTTGGCGGATTTGTTCCTGCCATGGGGGTTGGAGTATGCGGCGGCAGGTGCCAGCATGGGCGCGTGCGCCGGTGCTGTGGCAGGCCTCATAGTGCTGGTGTATTATCATTGGAAGCTCGACCGTGACATTAAGGAGATGTATACTCCGGAGGAGCTGAAACCGCGCCCGGACGAATACAAGACTCCGTGGACACACATTATTACCCGCCTTTTCAAACTGGCTCTGCCGGTTTCTGCGGCAAGCATTATGCTGCCTGTAGTATCGAATCTTGACCTCGTTATTGTACCGCAGCGTCTTGAGGTTGCGGGATATACAGTGAATCAGGCAACTGAGCTGTTCGGTTATCTTACGGGAATGGCAGTGCCGCTTATAAATCTTTCGACGATTATCACGGCATCTCTCGCAGTGAGCATTATTCCTGCGCTTTCTGAAGCGAAGGCTCTGAAGGATGACAAGAGGGTTTATGACCAGACAGCGGCAGGAATCCGTATTTCAAACTTTGTTTGTTTCCCGGCTTTTGTTGTGGTGTGCATCCTGGCTACACCTATTTCGTCGCTTATTTACAGTGCTCCGGGGGCCGGTCCTGCTGTATGGGCATGCTCATTCAGTATTGTGCTTCTGGGACTTCATCAGGTATCGACGGGAATCTTACAGGGACTCGGACATCCTTCGATTCCTATGGTTAACATGATTCTTGCGGCTGTGGCGAAGGTTGTTCTGAACTGGACGCTCACGGCTATCCCTGCGCTTGGTATTCTCGGTGCGGCGTTTGCTACCGCGGCGGATATGGGTGTCGCTGCAATAATAAACATGTTCTTCATATACAAATATATCGGTTACAGCATGGAGTGGGGGCACCTTGCAAAGGCAATAGGAGCTTCTGTGGTTATGGCAGGCGCTGTAAAGGTATTCTATGACTTTACCATGGCTGCATGGGCCATCAATGCCGTATCTACATTTGGCGCAACATTTTTCGGATGCGCTGTCTATATTGCTGTGATGCTTCTCATCGGCGGAATCGGTGAGGAGGATATGGCGCGTGTGCCTATGCTTGGACGCGTCAGCATTCGTTTCCTGCGTCGTATAGGAGTATTCAAGACTCCTGCAGAGGAAGCGCCTGCGAAAGAGGAGGAAAAACTTTGAAACGCTTTGTACTTGTATATAATCCTGTTTCAGGTCATGCTACATTCCGCCGTCAGCTTGACAATATAATAGACGCGTTTGAAAAACGCGGTGCTATGCTTATTCCGTACCGTACGAAAATAGATAATTCCGCGCTTCCCGAATTCATAAAGGAAGCAGCTCCTGACGGAGTGATTGCAGCAGGAGGGGACGGAACACTCGGCGAGGTCGTTGACTACGTTGTGAGAAACGACCTTAAAACTCCCGTTGCCGTTTTCGGCAGCGGTACATCAAATGACTTTGCTACATATCTCAACCTGACTGGCGGAGATGAAGTTATTGATGCTTATATCGACCGTATTGTTGCAGGCAATAAGAAGCCGGTTGATGTGGGCTGTGCCAATGGGCGCTATTTTATAAATGTTGCGAGCGCTGGTATGCTTACGACGGTTGCCCATGAAGTAAACGTCCGTGTGAAAAATGTTGTCGGAAAGATAGCGTATTATATCCGCGGAATCGGTGAGGTTCCTAATTTCCGCACGCTGCCTCTTCATATAGAAGCTGACGGTGCGGAATATGATGTACATGCTTATTTCTTTGTTATCGTCAACAGCGGGATAGCAGGCGGACTGAAAAATGTTGCGCCTCTTGCAAAGCTTGATGACGGAAAGCTGGATTTGATTGTTGTCAAAAAATGCAGCCTTCCGAGCTTTGTTGCCTTGGCAAAAGATGTTGTTTCGGGAAATGTACGTCCTGACGACCCGAATCTTTTATATGTTCAGGCAAAAAAAATCACAGTCGATGCGGGCGAAGCCGTAGAGGGAGACCTCGACGGAGAGAAGGGACCGTCTCTTCCTATGAAGGTGGAAACTATTCCGCACGCGATTGAGATGTTCTACTAAAATCAAGGGGTTTTGGGATGCGTGCTTTTTTTATCGGACTGCAGTTTTTGACGCGTCTTTGTATCGTAAAACAGGATAACTGGACAGAGCAGGATTTCGGCTCCAGCGTGAAATTCTTTCCGCTTATCGGTGCCGTGCTCGGTGCGATTTACGCGGGGGCGGCATATCTTATGACGGCGCTTCTGCCGTCGTACGGAGTGGTTTTGCCACCGCACCTCGTGACCGTTGTGCTCCTGGTACTGCCCATTCTTATGTCAGGCGGGATTTTCTGCGACGGCTTCATGGATACTATGGACGGAGTTTTTTCAGGCCGTTCCCGTGAACGTATGCTGGAAATCATGAAAGACAGCTGTGTCGGCTCAAATGCGGTATTTTGCTTTGTTGCGCTTATGCTTTTGGAGTGGGGAACACTTCTTGATATGAAACCGTCTCTTTTAGTACCTGCGCTCTTTGCGATGCCGATAATTGCACGTTTTATGGTCGTAATCGAAATACGCCGTTTCCCTCTTGCACGTCCTGACGGACTGGGAAGAATGTTTTCTGATTATTCAACGGCGAATACTCTTCCGATTGCGCTCTTAACAACACTTCTGCTGCTTGCGCCGTTAGGGATTAAAGCATTTGTTTGTCTCGCTGTGGGTACTGCGTTTACATATTTTTTCGCGGGCTACGTCACGAAAAGAATCGGCGGCATGACAGGGGATGTTTACGGAGCAACTGCTACGCTTACTGAAGCGCTTGTACTGCTGACATATCTGGTGGCAGACAGATTTATTCAATAGAACGAATGGGAGAAGAAACTCCATGAAGCTGACAGTCAAGGTACCGGGATCATGCGGCGAGCTTGTGCAGGGAACCCGAAAGGGTGTCCCGTTTCTCGTGACATGCCCGGTAAATTTATATACAACAGTTATTGTTACTGATGAAGCCGTATACAGAAAAGGACTCGGCGCGAAAGCAGAAAAGGCTCTTGAACGTACGCTGCATTATCTTGGGGAAGCATCTTTTCCGTATGGGATTGCGCTTTCGTCAGAGCTGCCCATAGGTAAGGGCATGGCATCATCAAGCGCGGATATTGCTGCCGTTTGCTACGCGGTGGCGGCGGTGTTCGGGCATGAGATTACTGCTCCTGAGGTGTCACGTATTGCTGCGGGCATTGAGCCTACTGACGGCATTTTTTTTGAAGGTGTGGTGCGCCTTAACCACATGACGGGCGAATGCTATGAATCACTGGGAGAGCTGCCACGTATGCAGATTGCGATTTTTGATACAGGCGGGGCGGTGGATACACTTGCTTTTCACCAGCGTGATGATCTCAGTGAGCTCAGCGTAAAAAACGAAGAGCAGACCGAAGCCGCGCTGGCACTTCTGGCAGAACCCCGTACGGCGGCGTCCATTGCGGCAGCGGCAACGAAAAGTGCCCTTGCAAATCAGGCTATTTTACACAAAGCGCAGCTTTCGGAAATTATCGCGGAATCCCGCACTCTTGGGGCTCTTGGCGTCAATGTAGCGCATAGCGGCACGATATTGGGCGTCCTGTTTTCTCCCGAGCGTAAAAAGCTTTTCGTGGAGACACAGGCTGCCGTTTTACAGAAAAAATTCCCGCATCTTACATTTCTCCAGAGTGCGGAGCTCATATCGGGCGGAACCATTATAGAGAAGGAGTAATCCTATGGAAAATAGATTCGTGCATGGCGGAAATGTATATTGCGAAGGAGCACCGGAGGGCGGCTGGAGAGATTTCAGTGCCAATATTAATCCTCTGGGGCTGGCATCGTCCGTGCGGACGGCGGTTGCAGATTCCATAGATGATATTATTCATTATCCTGACCCAAGCGGAAAAGCGTTGAAGGAAGCGCTTTCTGACTTTTACGGAGTTCCTGCGGATTATTTTGTTCTTGGAAACGGCGCGGCGGAGCTTTTTTATGTGCTTTTTCATACAGAGCATCCGAAAAAGGTTCTGCTTCCGATACCGTCCTTCAGTGAGTACGAGCGTGCGGCGCTGGCAGCAGGAGCAGATGTAGTCTATCATACGCTGAAAGAGGAAGAGGATTTCGTTCTTTCTGTGGATTCTGTAGAGCTTGAGGGCATTGACTGCATTCTTCTGGGTAATCCGAATAACCCTACAGGTAATATGCTTAAAAGTGCAGAACTGGAAAAGCTCATTAAAAAAGCCGGATTAACCGGAACAATTGTCGCCGTAGATGAATCTTTTCTTGATTTTCGTGAGGACGAGGATGCATATTCCGTTCGCTCGCTTACGGCAAAATACGATAATCTCATAATACTTCGTTCGCTTACGAAATTTTACGCGCTCCCGGGGCTGCGCCTTGGTTTTGCAGTTACAAATCCGAACCGCGCGGAAAAGATGGACATGGGGAAAGACCCATGGAACGTGAACCTTCCTGCTCAGAGAGCAGGTGTTGCGGCACTTAAGGATACGGAGTATCAGAAAAAATCACAGAAACTGGTTGCGGAGGAATGCGCACGATTTGCAGGAGAGCTTCGCACGATTTCGGGATTTAAGGTATTTGAACCGACGGTCAATTTTATACTTATCCATCTTGGAGAAGAGTGGGAAAGCTCCGCGGCGTTCTGTGCCCGGATGCGCAAAAAAGGCTTTCTACTGCGTGATTGCTCTAACTACCCGGGACTGGATAATATGTTTGTCCGCGTCGCGGTCAAAACAAAAGAAGAAAATGAAGAACTGTTGGCGGCCTTGCGGTCGCTGTGAATTTTTGGCAGATGTCTTACGGCATCTGCTTTTTGTTTGAAAATTCAATTAAAAAGCAGGAAATTC
>NZ_CDXDFU010000129.1:0-10696 GCF_978017985.1 Schwartzia sp. (in: firmicutes)
CAATCAAAGTTTGCCATACGGAAACTTTCATCTGCGGCACAAGCTTCTCTTCGCAACGAGGCGGGAGATATGATCATCTCCTGATATTAGCCACAACCCCCACTTACAGAAGTGGGGGACATCTTTTGCCGAGTTATCAAATCAAAAAGGATTGAAGCATAACAGCCTCAACCCTTTGAAAAACTCAAACTTATTCCACATGGCGGATTGCTCCAACAGGGCACCCGCCCATGGCATCCTCCGCGTCCTCCAGTACATCCGCCGGAACATCACTGTCTATAGCAGCAGCCTGCCCTTCGTCTTTCAATGAAAAAACCGACGGGCAGATAACCGTGCATGCCCCGCAGCGCACACAGCTTTCATCAACGGTATACTTCATGGAAATCAGCCCTCGTGATGATGGTGATGACCGCAATGCCCACCTTCATGATGATGTCCGCAGTGGCCGCCCTCATGGTGATGATGGTGTTCATGACCTTCCCCATGATGTCCGCAGTGGTGGTCTTCGCCGTGATGATGGTCGCATGTTGCCTCACCGACCTGTGCAAGCGTTCCTGCAATCAGTGCTTTTACGGCCTCATCTGCTTCACCGCTGCAGCCCGCGTAAAGAGTGATGCCTGCTTCAGACAGTGCCATCTGTGCACCGCCGCCGATACCTCCGCAAATGAGTGTATCGACCTCTGCCTGCTTCAAAAAACCTGCGAGTGCGCCGTGTCCCTGGCCGTTTGTATCTACGACCTCTTCTTTTTCAATCGTACCGTTATTTACATCATACAACTTGAACTGCTGTGTATGTCCGAAATGCTGAAAAACCTCTCCGTTTTCATAAGTTACTGCGATTCTCATTACACCGCTTCCCTTCTTTTTCATATGTATAGATTCTTCCGTCTCACGCAGGCGATAGCTTCCGCCGGAAATAATAATGCGTCTTCCGTTTACCAGTGCATCTGCCAGTTTTTTTCGGGCGCTTTCATAAATTGATGTGACTGTCGTCCGCGCAATCTGCATGGCCTGCGCGCATTCCTCCTGGTTCTGTCCCAGCCAGTCAATACTGCGTATAGTCTCAAACTCGTCAAGACTCAGCATAACAGGTGCTTCAGTGCTTTCATCATCAGGAGAAAAACTCCAAAAATCGGGATATCCTCCGATACATCTGCACTTCGGTGGTCTCGCCATTCTGCCGCCTCCGTTTCTGACTTATGTCATCTATTATTTTACATTATTTATGACTTATGTCAATAACAAAAACTGCGGTCTCTTTCGGCCGCAGTTTTTCACTGTATTTAATTCTTTACACGTGCCTCTTTCCAGGCATCAATTCTTTTCAGGACGTTTTCCTGCAGGTTGCGGTAAAAAAACATATAATCGTATATATGATACGACCCATCAGGCAAAAATCCCAGCAGTGCAGGATATTCTTTCGGCGTAACCTCAGTCACCTTCAGCGTTCCACGTTCGGTATCTATGTGAGCGCCGCAAAGTCGGGGTATCTCCTTAACTATGGCTGCCTTTCCGTCAGCCTGGACATATCCCTTATTTAGCCCCTTCCCCGCATGTGTTCCGTCAGTTTTCCAGTTCAGCGGATTTATTGAAAGCATTTTTACTCCCTTTGGAACAATAAGCGACTCAGTAAGCTCCGGTGCCTCACATTCAAAGCTGACTATCACGCCTATATCCGATTCTCCTTTTGCTGCCTTCAACTGCGGATATTTCTCCGTCATTTCTCTTGTGCACGGCCACCCTATTGCATAAGCTGCCACCAGCTTCTGCGCGGTCCAAGGGCATGCAAACTCATCCTGCAAAAGACGGTATATCATATCCGCTCCCTGAGAAAATCCTGCCAATATAATCGGGCGCCCGTTATTCTCGTGCAAAAGGTAATAGCGAAAAGTCTCTCTTAAATCTTCATATGCCGAGTCAAGCGCTCTCTTGCACTGCTCTCCGCCGACAGAATAATCTTCAAGTGTTGCCATCTCGTAATACGGCGCGAAAACACGAGCGTTTTTGTTATATATGCCAATCTCCATATTTGTCGCGTTGAGAATAGCCTCCCGAGTCTTTTCGTCCTCAATGTCCGCGTTCACGCCCGTCACCACAGCAGTCGGGCAGACAAAGAACACATCTGCATCCTTTCCTTTAACATCAGCTTCATAATACATCCAGCGTGCAGGGTTACTGACAGGAATCCCCGATGCAAGAACTGCTTCCGCAAACAGTACCTGTGCAAAAACTGCAAACGCGATAAGTATACCGAAATAACTTCTGCGCTTCATCTTATCCGCCCCTCTTACTTTTTCCAATATGTTGATT
Source organism: Schwartzia sp. (in: firmicutes) (assembly GCF_978017985.1). Taxonomy (NCBI): domain Bacteria; kingdom Bacillati; phylum Bacillota; class Negativicutes; order Selenomonadales; family Selenomonadaceae; genus Schwartzia; species Schwartzia sp. (in: firmicutes). The sequence continues at coordinate 2,311 of NZ_CDXDFU010000129.1, forward strand.
TTCACTTGCTTACATCTATCCAACTGTACTCTCCCACCGCATCCTCAAGCTCGGGAATAGTAAGCTTCACTCCGCTGCAGTCATCACCCGCCGCAGGATAAACCACCTCATGATTTTTCAGGCTCTCATCAAGATATATTCTGCTGCCGTCCTTTACTCCGAAGGGGCATACTCCTCCCGGCAGATGGCCTGTAAGCTCCTCAACGCGGTCATAGGGAATCATCTTTGCCTTTGTATGAAACACATCCTTGAATTTATGATTATCGACCCTTGCAGTTCCTTCAACAAGAATCAGAACCGCCGCGTCATCAACAAGAAACGACACCGTTTTAGCAATAGCCGCGGGCTCAGTGCCAAGGGCCTGCGCTGCGAGCTCTACTGTGGCCGTTGATGCCTCCGGCACTATAATCCTGTCAGCATATCCCTTCTCTTCCAGATATGCCTTTGCACGTTCAAACGACATTACTGCGCCTCCATTACACATTTATTTTCTTTCTTTTAATCCTTTACAGGTCATTATACAGCAATTATTCAAATTTTGTTGCGCAAGAACAAAGTATTTTACCCGCACTTTTCACTGTTGTAATTGTTTACAGCTTGACACACATCTATCAATTTTGATATTATTACTATAAATAGAGTTGTGGTATTTACTTATTGGCCGCAAACGGAATTGACAGCCATTACCACGGTGCCGAGTCCTGCTCTGCAATGGATTTGCAGCTGGCTCGGATAGGGATGTTCACCTTTTCAGGTGTACAAGAAAATACAGTGGCACAGGGCTGATAATATAGCTTTGTGCTTTTTTATTTTGACGCAGGGACAGCGTCGCCCCACGCGGGTACAATCGAAAGGATTTGATTATCATGACCATGAAGGTCAAAAACAACACCTCCGCCACATCGACGCTGAATGTACTGGGGAGGAACCAAACTGAATTATCCAAGCAGCTTGCGCGCCTGTCCTCTGGAATGAGGATAAACGGCGCTGCTGATGATGCGTCCTCTTATGCAATCAGTGAACGTATGCGTGCGCAGATCCGCGGTGTCTCCCAGGATCTCAAAAACGCCCAGACGGCAAGAAGCCTGATGAATACCGCCGAGGGAGCTGTCTCCTCAACCGTTGAGATACTGAAGACCTTCAAGGAAAAAGCCCTTGACGCGGCGAACGACACAAACACCGATCAGGACCGCGCCATCATTCAGCGTGAGATTAACCAGCTCATTGCGCAGATTGATGACAACGCCCACGTTACCTACAACGGCAAATATCTCCTGAACGGCAGCATGGGCGGCAACGTCCCTGCCGATGAGCATGGTGTTGTCGTAGATTTCATGAGCTACCTTGACAACGCAAATCTCTCCGCACAGGAAGCACTTGATGGTGCTATTAACTATGCCTCAGGCGGTCTTTTCTCCGGCGAAAGTGACCTCATCAGCAGTTTCCTTGCCGACATGGCATCAGGGGATTTGCTGGACATTACCGGAATAAACCTTTCAAATGCTGATACAGGTGCCATTACAGGCTTAGACGCAGGCGGAGAAAAAGAAAAAAACGCGGTGAGCGTTGTTCCTGAAGACGGAAGTCCCTATACAGGCGGTGTGCCAAGCGGTACCACCGTAATCAATGGTCTCTCTGTCGTCTGGCCTGACACAGGAAGTGACTCGGCCAAGCAGGCTATCGCAAAAGCGTTAAACAATCAATGGCTCTCGCTTTGCACCGACCTTATTCAGGAATCCTTCGAGCTGAATTTCACCGACCCCGGCACGACAGTTCGCAGTATGACGGTAAATTTGTCTCCAACGTCAATTGGCGCAAACACCCTTGCACAGGTCGTATCCACATTTGACAGCACAGGCAAAACTATCGGGCTTGAGCTGCAGGTCAACATGGATTATTACGGAAACCTTGACCTTTCCGACGAAAACGGTGCTGTCGCCGGAGACCCCAATCAGCTTTACCTCGACCGCTGTATCGCTCACGAAATGGTTCACGCGCTGATGGCAGCAAATATCACGCATTTTGCCGACCTTCCGAAATACATCAAGGAAGGCGCGGCAGAGCTGGTACACGGTATCGACGACTACAGGAAAGTTACGATTGAAGCCATGGTCGCAGACCAGGCGAAATTAAAAAATGCGCTGGAAAACTCCGCGACTGCACCAGATGACGACGCGTATGCGGCAGGCTACATGATTCTCCGCTACATGGCGCACCAGGCAGCCAATGCAGAACCCGAAAAACGTATGGCATTCCAGATTGGGACCAAGGCAAATCAGGCCATCAAAATCGGCTTTGGCGATATGCGCTCCACTGCTCTCGGACTCAAGAAAGAGGACGGCACGACGCTCAGTGTCGAAACGCAGAAGAAAGCTACTGCAGCTATTACCGTTATCGACCGCGCTATTTCCAAGGCACTCAATCAGCAGACTACGATTGGTGCAATCCAGAGCCGCCTTGACTTCACGGCATCGAACATCATCACCGCTCACGAGAACGTCACGGCCTCGGAAAGCACAATCCGCGACGCAGACATGGCACTCACCTTCACTGAGTACACCAAGGCAAACGTACTCATGCAGGCAGCACAGGCTATGCTGGCACAGGCAAATCAAAACAGCAGCTCAGCGCTCTCGCTGCTGCAGTAAATCACCCTACAAAGAACAGACCGCCGTTCTGCACTGACGGCGGTCTTTTATCTGCTTATTTTCCCTGAGTTCCATTCGCCTTTACTTGTTGACAAATTCTGTTGTATAATAGGCTTTGATTCCAAAAATGAAGCTGATTAATTAAACATATTTTTCCGCATTAAGACTGGGAGGAGATACTGTCGAATGACACTGAAGAAAACCTATGCAGGCATCTTGGGAACAGGCTTTTATGTTCCTGAAAAAATATTAACCAATGATGATTTATCTAAAATCGTAGATACAAGTGACGAATGGATTACAGAGCGTACGGGCATAAAGGAACGCCGTATAGCTGCAGACGACGAAGCAACCTCTGATTTGGCAATAAAAGCTGCTGAAAGTGCTCTGAAAGACGCGGGCGTGACTCCCGACGAGCTGGATTTGATTGTTGTATGTACCCTTACATCAGACAGAATCGTCCCTTCTACGGCATGTATGATCCAGCACCGCTTAGGCGCAAAAAAAGCGGCGGCCTTTGATTTATCCGCCGCATGCTCCGGCTTCGCCTACGGGCTCAGCGTAGCATCGCAGTTTATTGAAACGGGTGTATACAGCAAAGCTCTTGTCATTGGCGCCGAAGCTCTTTCCAAATATATTAACTGGGAAGACCGCAACACCTGTGTTCTTTTCGGTGACGGTGCCGGAGCTGCGGTCATCGGGAATGTTGAGGAAGGCTACGGAATTTTGAGCTTTGACCTGGGAAGCGACGGTTCAGGCGGAGATGCAATCCAGATTCCGTCAAGCGGCAGCCGCCTGCCTGTCAGTAAAGAAACAATCGACCAGCGTCTGAACCTTATTCACATGAACGGCAAAGACGTTTTCAAATTTGCTGTTAAAGCTATGGGCAATACAGTAAAGCACTCCCTTGAAAAAATAGATATGCCGCAGGAAAAAATCGACTGGCTTGTGCCTCATCAGGCAAATATCCGAATCATCCAGTCCGCCGCAAAAAGACTGGATATGCCAATGGATAAAGTTGTTTTGACTGTACATAAATACGGAAATATGTCCGCGGCATGCATCCCTATTGCACTGTCTGAGGCCGCTGCGGAGAAACGCTTCAAAAATGGCGATATTATTGCACTGTCCGGTTTCGGTGCAGGCCTTACCTGGGCATCCTGCATCATCAGATGGTCCAAGGATAATTAACATATCAGTCAATAAAAAACCCCATGACTGCTGAAATGCAGTCATGGGGTTTTCAATTCGGAATTTAATTTTATTTTGCGACCATCGTATTGTTTTCGTTTCCATCACGTGGCACAGTATTATCTTGCTGCTGCCAGAATTTCCTCTTTGACCTTCTGGATTGCTTTCTGCATCGATTCGTCCTTGTCAATAATTTCCCCGAACTGAATCATGGCATTATCCACATCAGCCTGAGTGCAGTCAAACGGGAAAACAACATCCTGTATCTGAGTATAAGCATACTCATACGCTGCATAGGTATCCTCTACTTCTTTTCTCTCTTTTGGTGGGAGAGTTTTCGCTTCTTTGAGAGCTTCCGATGCCGCAATCATAGAAAGCGTCATTTCCGCAAGCTTCAGCATAGCGCGATCCTGCAGTTTGATCTTGGAATTTTTCGGCATTAAAATCATCCTTTCATATTTAGTTGAACGATGGGCACAAACTCGATTACCTTATCGCAAACCCTCTTTGACAGAGGATATTGGCTACTTCTAAATATTGGATAACCCGATTTTCCATAATCCATGTTTCATATTTGATTATACCACTATACAAACTATTTTTCTTTAAATTTTTATAGATAATATGCCCCCGAACAAAAGATGTTTTTCCCATCATTTGCCTGTTTAAAAATATACGTGATAAAATTGTATCAAATCAACCGTATGAAATCTTTCACAGAAAGCAGCTTTCGGAGGATAAATTTATGTCATTAAACATAACCGACGAGATGAAAACAAGCCGTACATTTCGGCTTCTGCAAAACGCAAAAAGCATCTGCTTTGCAGGCGATTCCTTAACAGAAGGAACCATAAACGGAGGAATACCATGGTATTTCCCCATCCGGCATTTAATACAGGGAAAGATTTTTAACGTTTCCCAGGGCGGTATGACGACAGCAGTTTTACTTGCCATATTTCTCAAAGAAATACTCCGTTCGGAGGCAGAGCTTTACGTTTTTGCCATAGGCGCAAATGACATTCTTTTCCGAGATCCTGAATTTTGCGCCGTAACAGCAGAAGAATACATTCAAAATCTCGAAAAAATCCGCAGTGCCGTCTACAGCCAACGCCCCGATGCAAAGTTCATATTCATCGCTCCATGGGTTGCAATGGACGGAGATGCGAGCATCATCGGCGGCATGAAGCCTCCCGACACAGACGCAGCCTACAGCAGCTTCACAGCCGCGCTTAAAGCCTGGTGCGGCCAAACGGGAGATATATTCATCAATGCCAATGATTATATCTCTGCCTACTTTGAAGCACATTCACAATACGAATATCTGATTGATTTTATCCATCCTAATTCTCATATTGGCGTCCAGCTGTATACAGAAGCCGTACTTACTCAGGCTCCTTAAAACAGCCGCACGCAGCAACAGACATAAAAACACTGCCGCAGGACAATGTCCTGCGGCAGTGTTTTTATTCACATATTAATATTATCCGCGCAAAGCGAGATTAACCATGAACGCAAGAGATACAATCCACATAATCGGGCTGATTTCTCTTGTTTTGCCTGCGCCCACCTTAAGAATCGTGTAGCTGACAAAACCGAACGCGAAACCGTTCGCAATACTGGAGGTCAGCGGCATCATGATGATAGTGAGGAACGCCGGAAGAGCGTCATCAAACTCCGCAAAGCTGACATATTTCATCTCGGACATCATGAGCGCGCCTACAACGATAAGTGCCGGACTTGTCGCGAATGCCGGAACAAGGCCAATGAGCGGAGCAAACACCAGTGATACCACAAAGAGCACAGCAACAGTAACAGCGGTAAGGCCTGTCTTTCCTCCCTCGGCAATTCCTGCCGCGCTTTCAAGATAAGATGTTACAGTAGATGTACCAAAAAGCGCGCTGAGCATTGTGCCCACTGCGTCAGTAGTCAGTGCCTTGTCAATATTCTCAATCTCTCCGTCCTCTTTTACGAGCTTTGCCTTTGACGTAAGACCGATGAGCGTTCCCATGTTATCGAAAAGCTCAACAACCGTAAAGGTAAAGATGATGGAGAAAATACCATACTCCCATGCGCCCTTTATATCAAGCTGACCAAAGGTAGCACTCATGGACGGCAGAGAGAAACTCATTATATCTCCGATTCCATGAGGCGTCGGCGAAAGTCCGAGTGCCATGCTCAGAAGAGTTACAGCAGCGATACCAATCAGTATAGCCCCCTTGACCTCTCGCACCATAAGAATACCTGTCAGCAGGAGTCCTCCAAGTGCAAGCATGGTCGAAGGCGCACAAACATGTCCCAGCGTAATATATGTTGCCTGGTCAGCAACAATGATACCGGTACCCTTAAAACCGATGAAAGCAATAAATGTACCGATACCAACGGTGATAGCGTGCTTCAGATTCACAGGGACAGCTCTGATTATCGCCTGACGTATTCCTCCAAGAGTCAGGAGGAAAAACAGCACACCTGAGAAGAACACCGCACCAAGCGCGACCTGCCATGGCAAGTGCAGCGTGCCTACTACATAGTATGTAAAGAACGCGTTGAGTCCCATGCCCGGCGCCAAAGCAACCGGATAATTAGCAAAGACGCCCATAAAGGTCGTTGTAAGGGCTGCCACCCAGATGGTAGCAGCAATAGCGGCTTCCTTAGGAATGCCCGCATCAGCGAGAATGTTAGGGTTGACGAACAAGATATACGCGACCGAAATAAAGGTCGTAAAGCCGGCTAAAAGCTCTGTCTGAACCGTTGTCCTCTTTTCCTCAAGATGAAAAAAACTGTTCAGCACACCGCCGGTTTTCTGTTGGGTTGCCATGAAAAATAATGCCTCCTGCCCTTATGCGGGCTCCACAATGTATTTTTGTACCATACGTACAGGACGGTACGATTCCTTCGCCGTTCTGAGCCCTTCAAGCCCCATATCTTCCTGTCTGTTGACAAAAGGAAGATCTGCCCACTCGTGCTCCAAAAAAGCCTGATTGATTACGGTGTACGCTCCGCGGATATCCGGCGCGCCTTTTTCAATATGGACTACCACCGTATCCTTATTTAACTGCTCTCCAAGAGTAAACGCCACAATCCGTTTTCCGATTCTTATAGCTGCGCCCTTAAGCTTGAAATAGTCCAGGTCGCTAAGAATCTCCATCACGGACTCACGCTCCGTTGCTATATACGGATCGTCCGGAGTCTGCTGCTGCAGCTCCTTATACCAGCCGTTCATGTTCAGCTTGCAGACAGGTACGATATCCTCCGTAATTGGAAGATATTCTGCCTCCGGATACTGGCGCCAAAAAGCATTCAAATGATTCTTCTTTGAATGATATTTACGTCCGGCAAGCTTTATAAGGTCTTGAGTATTATACACATAATCCGCCTCATCTTGGTTAGCCCTGGACTTCAGATTAAGACCCGGCAGCGCCTCATAATAGCGAAGCATTCTGCCCTCAATCCCGTACGCGTAAAACGGCACTCCCTCAGCCTGCACCCATGCAGCCTGTTTCTGCACCGCTTCCTCCATTTTCTCCTCAGGCCCGAACGGATTTAACAGCATGGTCTTTCCCTGCCACTGCGCCGTCATGTAAAGCACACCATCCTCGATGGCCCACTGCATGTGGAACGGCTCACGCCAGATATATACTGTTGTAAAATTATAGTGGGAATTCTCGTAGTAACGTGCCTTGAAGAACGAGTCGAGCAGTTCCTTGTCCTCCTTGCGCACAGGCTGAAATTCTATGATAACTTACCTCCTTTTTGCCTATTGAAATAATATATTATTATAACGCATTCATTCCGGTTTTGCCAATGGCAAAACATCCTCTGTCCGTGTTTCACCCCGGCTGATAATATATCGTGCCGTCCGGAATCCCCCCTCTCTTCGCGCAATATAACGCTATAATTTTTCTCTTCGTGATATACTTTTTTAAGTGAATTTAACCTAAACAACGCCCTTTCCTTTTCAGTTAAATTTCATCTGATTTGCCAGTTTCTTTTCATAAAGTTTATGTATATTATTAACCAAGCAAGGGGGTACAACCCCCAAGCGAAAAAAGCATATAATTCGCCGGTTTCTTATAACCCCTCTCCGAGAAATTGGTGCGTTATATACAACACATTTTTATTTTCATTCTCTATCTCCCTGAAAGGCCGGCAGCCTCCCCTAACTCTGCCGGCCTTTCACTTTGTAAAAAAGGGCTTCAGCGCTGACAATTAAGCGCTGAAGCCCTTTTTCATCCGATATGCATTATTGAAGAAGGCTCAATATTGCAGAACCATTCTGATTGGCCTGCGCCAACATGGACTGCGATGCCTGTGAAAGCACGCTCGCTTTCGTATACTCCGCCATTTCCTTCGCCATATCTGCATCGCGAATAGTGGACTCGGAAGCTGTGGTATTCTCATGCTGTACAACAATGTTTGACTCGGTCATTTCAAGGCGCATAATCTGCGCGCCCACAAGAGTGTTCGCGTTCGTCAGATAATCAATTGCTGCGTCCAAAAGTCCGCGCTCGTCCTTGGAAATATATTTTCCGCTGCGTGTAGTGCCTGCC
>NZ_CDXDFU010000130.1:0-4151 GCF_978017985.1 Schwartzia sp. (in: firmicutes)
CATGTCTACTATCTGAGCCGCGCTTCGCGCCTGCGCCGTGTGGTAGAACAGCCGCTCAGTCTTGTTGGCGGAATCCGTTCCCTTGAGGACATTGAAAGGGTTCTTGAGGATGGCATTGATATGGTTTCCATGAGCCGCGCTGTTGTCAGCGAGCCGGATATGTAGCAGAAGCTTAAGGCGGGAGAAAGCACGCAGTGTCTTTACTGTAACCGCTGCTTTGTCATTGCCAATCTCCATCCGGGGATGCGCTGTGTGCGTCAGCGGAAGCTCATGAAAAAGTAAATGCATATAAATGTAAAAGCCCCGGCATCAGGTACATGATGCCGGGGTTTTTTGTAGGCTATGACGGTGTGAGGATTATTCAAGCGTTGCCGTGCCGTTGTTATTAAGCGTTACCTGAGATGTGCTGAAGATGTCGATGTTGTACCAGGCAAGGGAACTACCGTCTTCAAAGACCGCCTGGATATCCCAGTACTGTTGGTTGTTTTCGCCGAGCATGATTTGAACCGACTGCCCATTCTTCAGGATAATGCCGCCAATGGCATTTCCTTCCCAGTTGTTTGTTGTTGAAGCACTGACATGGACTTGGTGAATCGGAAATCCCGTGTTATTAACAAGGCGGAAACCCTGTGCGCCTGCGAAAGCCACGCTGCAGAGCGACATAACGAAGAGTGCTGTCAGAAAGAAAATCTTAAGAGATTTGAGCTTTTTCATTAAATAATACCTCCGTGTAGTTGGGTTTGGCAAAAGACCTGTACCTGTCATTTGCCGGGACAACCCAATGGGCTTAATTTCCTATGTTATTCATTTTATTCGAATTTCTGATGAAAAACAAGAGTATTTCAATATAGCGGAGGTTTTGGCAAGGTGATACAATTAAACGTATATGTATACTCTAGGGGGAAAAGGAATGTCAAATTTTTGTACGAATTGCGGAAAAGCTTTGGCAGAGGGGGCTAAGTTCTGTACGGGGTGCGGAGCTGCAATTCAGGCAGAGCCGCAGGAATCGTCTGCAAAGACCTATGAAGCGGTACAAGAAGAAACCGTACTGAAGCAGGAGAACCGGTATAAGGAAGCGCCGGAGGACTTTGAAGAAGACGATGGGGAAGAAGAAAATAAGGATTTTGCGTATTATGTGAAAAAGGTGCTTGTTGGAGCACTTATGGTAGTCATGATGTTTGAGTCTAAATACTATTATAAGCACGACCGGCTCTATATTCCACCGGTGATTCAGGAGACACTGGGCATTGGAAGCAATGCGGATATTGATATAGTGAAAAACGGTTCTCTCAGAGAATATCCCGGGGTCAAGATAGGAAAGGAAATGGACCGTTTCTTCGATGATGCGAAATGGAGCTCTGAGGATATGGGCAAGGGAGGGAAGCGCGTAACCTGTTCCGGAACCTGTATCTGGGAAGGTCGTCAGGCAAAGGCTGCTATCAGCTTTATGGTGCTTGATAAAAAAGTGTTCGGACAGGGCAATGTCACCATTAACGGCCGTAAACTCAGTCCGCAGGACGCGCATGATGTGGTGCGCACCATCATGAAGCGGGAATACAGCATCTGATAATCGGGAAGGGGCAGGCGTATGGGTACGGAAAGCACATACAGTGTATTTCAGCCGGATGACTTTGACAGCTTTGTTTGTACCGGCGCTTTATGCCCGGATACATGCTGCATAGGCTGGTGGGATATTGTTCTCGACGATGCGGCCCTTGCACGGTATCACAAGGTCCGGGACGAAGATTTTCGCAGTATGCTTGAACGGGCCGTGGCATGGGAGGAAGAAAACGGGGAACGTATTGCTGTTATCCGAATGGGCGCAGGAAACCGCTGCCCGTTCCTAAGAAATGACGGCTGGTGCAGTATCCAGAGAAAAACGGAGGAAAAGAATCTTTCCGTTACATGCAGGACATACCCGAGAGTCTTATATCATTTCCGCGGAGGCGAAGCCTTTCGCTCACTGTGTGTTTCCTGTCCCGCAGCAGCAGAGCGGGTACTGACAAGAAAAACACCTATAGAGTTTATAGAGGCAGAGACTTCCGCGGAATGGGAGGAAGGGCTTCGCGTAGGAGGCAGGGAGGAGCATCTTAAAAAAACGGCACTTCCGCTGAGGGAACATCTTATGCATATACTTCGTGATGAAAAGTTTTCTGTGCGTGACCGCATGCTCCGATGCAATACTTTCCTTTGGAAAGCACCATCTGCAGGCGGACATCATGCGGAGCATCATCTGGAGCAGTTAATTGCCGAGGACGAAACGGCTGCTGCAGACGGCAGTATAGTATGTGATGTTTCGGCTGAAGAAAAGCGGGAAGCGCTGCTTTTCGTTCTTAAGGCACGAAGACAGAATCCTGCACTTCGGCCGGATTTTGCCTCACGTTTGGAAGATGCCATTCTTCATGCTGCAGATAAGGAAAGCTATGACGCGGATATGGAGCTTTACGGAGCATTTGCCGATAAAAAACTGCAGCTGTTTTGGGAGAATTACCTTTTGCTGCAGGTATTTCAGGATATGCTTCCGACGGAGGAAGGAGTTTCTGAAGGAGAGGCATGGACGAAGCTGGTCATAGCTTTTGCTGCGGTGTTGGCTCTTGTAAGGACAGATTTTGCCGCCAATCCCGACGAGTGGACAGTGGAAAAGGCAGTTCTGCCCGTGCAGCTCGGAGTAAGATTTATAAAGCACGATTCGGCGTTCATGGAACAGGTTTATTCAGCAGCACGTGAACGCGGAGAACTAAAAACCTTCTGCGCCGCGCTTATAGGATAGTTTGAAAATAAAAAGAGAAAGGAGACTGCGTATGAAACGGATATCAATGATTATATGCGGTCTTCTTTTTTGTTTTGCTGCGGGCTTTTGGGCGTATAAAACCTTGTATCTTGCAATCGCGCCCAAGGAAGAACCTGATCCCCGGATGGTGCAGATGGCGCGGGAGGCACAGTATGTGCGGGAAAGAGAAGATGAGTACAGACGCCTTCTTGAGCAGGGGACAAAAGAGCTTTACGAGGAACAGAATGAAAAGGCTGCCAGGCGCACGCTGGAGCAGGCACTTGATATAGCCCTTGATGATGTGCAGAGATATCAGGCTTGGCGGTGGCTTGCCGAGGCGGCAGGGGAGACAGATTCAGCCCTCCGCAAAAGAGCGGGGCAGCAGATGGCGGCAATCGGTAAAACGTCATGGGAAAGAAGCGAGGGGCTTTTCGTGGCGGCTACTGCGCAGGAAAAGCTGGGGGCTGTCCGCGAAGCAGTCAGAGAATATCAGGCTGCAGCCGCAGGCTATGAAAAGGCAGGGGCCTTTGCGGAAGCCTGCCGCTGCCTGCAGTATGCAGCGGATGCGTCCCTTTTGCCCGGAATGAAGGATATAAAGCTCTGCAGAAAGCTGCTTGAGAGAGAGGAAAAGCTCCTTGAACGGGTTGAAATGGGGCCGAAAAAGGAAACACTTGCCTATGACCTTGAGCTTTCAAAAGCCGATTTGGAGAGGCGGGAAAGATATTTGGATAAAGAAAAAAGAAAATTTGCAAAAAATGAAGGCAAATAGCAAAAAAAATAGAATATAAAAAAGTTAAGGTATACGTTAAGCGGCAGAATGAAAGGATTGTTTGCATGAAGCAGCTCTCATACAGCTTTCGGGACAAAACCGGTCTTGCGGCATGCCTGCGTGCTTTAGTGCAGGATGCTCCTTCAGAATATACATCCGTACTTGTAAGTATCTATACAGATGCCGATTGGCAGGAAGTAACGGAATACGAGAAAAAAATAGAGGAATCCCTTCCGAGAGCCACTGTTGTCGGCAGTTCATGCGACCACAGCATAATACACGGAAGTATCGTACGTGGTGAGTCTGTCATGGTTGCTCAATTCTTCGAGGATACCGTCGTAACGCTGCAGCTGTGTGATTTTGACGTAACGGCTCCGGCGAAGGCAGGCAAAGAGCTCGCAAAGCTTCTTTCGAAAATTGAAGATCTTGCCGGAGTTGAGTTTCTCACAGTTCCGGGCGGGTTTAATACCCGCGTTTTCTGGGAGCCTCTTTCGGAGATTCCTCCGTCCATTTCTCTTTTCGGAGGAGTGGCGAACCGCAGCGACGACAGGCAGCTTCCTCTGTTTGCCTTTGCACGCGGCAAATGTATTACCGCGGGAGTCGTTGCTATTC